>JAIPBM010000044.1 GCA_021739695.1 Flavobacteriales bacterium
AGTTCTTGCATCAACTCAAGCAGTTGTTGCAAGAAAAGGAAGAGTTATTGCAACAACTCAAGCAATTGTTGCAACCAAAGGAAGGGGGCTGTTCAATAATCTGTGTCATTTAGGAACCTTCCTTTTTGGGTGGGCGTCATCCTGAGTGATCTTGCTTTGGGGCATAATCAGCCTGTACTGAGCGAGTTTACCCTGAGCCTGTCGAAGGGAAGTAAAGGGAAGGATGTTGCAAGAATCACCTCCCCTCCGTACATTCTTCGATACGTCCCGTGAAAAACGGGACTACTCAGATTGACCCAACGCTCTACGCCTAGCAGCTAGCGGTCATCCTGAGTGATTTTTGAGGAACGAAAAAATTAGCCTGTGCTGAGTGAGTTTACCCTGAGTTAGTTTACCCTGAGCGAAGTCGAAGGGAAGGGAAGCAAGGGGAACACACCGACCATAGGAGGTAAAGCTTGGAGGTCTAAGAAGGGAAAGGGGTATTGCGGATGTGGTGTGGCGATGTTACTTTGGCATCATCTTATTGGAAGACCATAAATACATTACGTGATCAACTCCGATTATTGAGACCAGCATTTAGAACTGAACCATGGCAAAAGAGAAAAAGGCGAAGGCAGCCAAGAAGGAGAACCTCATACGGGTAAACATCGCCATGAACAACACCATGAGTTTATTGCTCTCCAAAATGTCCACGGTAGAAGTGCGAGTTGGTGGGGTGTTGGGGTTGGTTGAAAAACAGAAATCATAATATGTACATATCTCAAATTTCATTAGTCAACTACAGAGGCATTAAGGATGAGCGCACCATTCACTTAGACCAACTATCTTCCATTGTTGGAAAGAATGATGCAGGTAAAACCATTGTACTCTTCGCTATAGCCACATTTTTAGACCTTAAAAGCTTTCCGCTAACCTTTTCTGATTTTAATGACATAGATGAGCCTATCGTTTTTGAATTTGAGTTTAAGGCTGAAAATATCGAAGAGTTATTGACGTCAAAGCTCAAGTCAAAAGTCAAAAAAACTGAGGGACTGGAGGAGTTTATCCAAGACTTCATTTTTGATGGTGCTATCAAGTACAGGAGGGAAGCGGCTAAAGTGGATAAGAAGTTCTCGGGAGAATTTATTTTGTTTGAAGACTTTGTTCAAGAAGATATTCAAGGACTATACTTCAAGTCAGATGAAGAAGTCGGTAAGATTCTCGAAAATTATGGCATTGAAGTACCAGTTGCAGGTAAAGGAAGAAACTCCAAGGCCGAAAAAATAAAATGCATCAAGCAACATTTCGAGGGGGCAGAGCGGACAACTTTCTGGATGGAGGATGACTCTAAAATAGACAGTCTATTTCCAGAGGTGGAAATGTTTAAAGCTGATTACGGATTGGAAGCTGACACAAAATTCAAGACTAACTCTGTAAGTGAAATTCAGGATTACTTTACTCGTGAAGCAGCTGAAGAGGATACGAAACTGAAAAAAGTTGAAGCTGAGATAATTGAGGAAATGAAGAAGGAGGCTGAATCTGTCCGAGACTATATGAAGGACTACGCCTCTTCTTTAAAGTCGGTTCAAATTACGCCTACCATCAATTGGAAAGATGCAATTAAAGGAGTTGATGTAAGTTTTCAATTTGATGGCGATGATAAGTTTATCCCAATGAGCCATAAAGGCACTGGTTATAGACGGCTATTTATGGTTGCTCGCTTTAGATACTTAGCAGAAAAAAGCAAAGGGAATAACGTGTTGTACTTAATAGAAGAACCAGAGACATTTTTACACCCAACGGCTCAATCCGATTTATTAAACGCCTTAACAGAGCTATCAAACGATAATCAAGTTATAATAACAACTCATTCGCCTGTTTTTGCAGGTGCCACCAATGTTCACGGAGTAGTATTGTGTACTAAGGATGGACAGTCGAATTACGCAAATGCAACTTCCGAAGGTGATACCGAATTCCTGATGAGGATAGTGGATGAACTTGGGATTAAACCTAGTTACAATTTACGTGACCATCACGAAAAAATTGTTTTTGTAGAAAGTAACAACGATGCTAAGTTTTATCATCTCTTGTGTGAAAGGCTAATAGGTGCCAATTTACTGCAGAACAAGAAGGTGTTGGTGCTTCCTTTTGGGGGTGGAGAGGATATTGAGAGCTTCCTCAACATTGATTATTTCGACAATTCCAACAGAGCTCTTTATCTAATTATCGATAGTGATAAGCACTTAAATAATGGAGAAAAACAGAATCAAAGAGCCGAGGACTTTAAAAACAGTAAAGTAAATGGTAGTGCTTATGTGCTCTTCAAAAGTTACATAGAAAGTTATTATCACCCGAGGGCATTTGAACGCGTTTATGAGCTTCCTGCCAATTCCTTTGATTACTTCGGTGAGGATGAAAATGTAAGAAGCATTATTAAACAGGTTGTTCAGGAAAAAGGCTTGGGCAACAAGAATATCAAAGAGAAAAACAACTTTCGCATATTTAATGAAACTACTAGGGAAGAGTACGAGGAAATAGTTGAGCCAGAGTTAATTGCTTTCTTAACCGAAATAACTAATTAGCGATATGGTAACCTTAGACTCTAAACGAGAATCCTTTTCAGATAATTCAGCCTTTGAAATAAATGAGGCATTTGAAGCTTGTGTGAATGTGCAAGACATAAAAGACCCGAAATTCAAATTTGAACAATGACAAACTAAAGTTGCCGAGTAACCTTGTTAAGCGTTCAGCGCTGTTTAAGGGCAGTATTAAGTATGGTGAATCGCTGCCCCCAGATACCTGTGTATTTCCAAACATAATTGTGAGGAGATACATTCGATTCGAACTCGACATAAGTCGACCCGAGGTGAAAGGCAACTTTTTACTAAACCATGGCAAAGCCGTTTGAATATTTTTTCTCTGATAAGGAACTGATTCGTGTTTTGGCACGGAAACGGGCTTCTCTTGCCAAGAAGGAGCATGATCGGATGTTCCTTAAAGGGTTGTTGCTTGAAAAGAAAGCGTTTGAACCCACGGAGCTACTATATGAGATCTTTCCACCAAGAAGTTTGTGGATAAGATTAAAGGCGAAAGAGAGACGAGGCAAAACTGCGGTGGACATCAATGGAGAGCAAATCGTACGCACGGTACAAAAGCACTATAAAACGTCTGTAATCAATCCAGGTAGTTGGGCTTCCAAACTTTCGAATACTCTTGATGAAATAAGAACCCGAGCATTAGGTGAGGATTACCACATCCCAAAACCGAGAATTGACGCTCATTTTAAAGAAGAGAAGGATGGAGAGAAAATATATCGCCCCATAGCCAACTATGAGTACATAGATCGAATAATTATTGCGGAATGCAATAAATACCTGACCCAATGTCTGGACCCATTATTCAGTGAGAATTCGTATGCCTTTAGATCAAAGGAAGTTTTAAAACGTTCTTATTCACATCATGATGCTATTGAAGATATCATGCAATACAAAAGCAGGTTCCCTGATCAGGCATTATGGGTTGCGGAGTATGACATCAAGAAATTCTTCGACTGCGTAAATCATGAGGTGGTCGTACACGAATTTGATCGGAAAAAGAATGAGCTGAATGAAGTTGGGATTACCATTGATAACCGAGCTGAAAAGCTGTTTCTGTCCTATCTTGATAGCTACTCGTTCAATGAAACAGCTAAGGAGTTCCCTTTCAAACCCAAGAGTCGATTTGGTTGGATAAGTAATGAAGAACTAGAGTCAGTAGGCTCAGATTCTGAAACAGATCGGATTGGAGTTCCGCAGGGAGGCGCAATCTCCTGTTTAATCGCCAATCTAATCATGGATTCTGTTGATGCAGCAGTTACCGCAAATGACGATGATGACTTATTCTATGCTCGGTTTTGCGATGACATGGTAATCATTCATCCTGAAAAGAAGGAATGTCGAAGTGCATTGACTAGATACCAACAAGCTCTAACAGAGATTAAATTAATTGGACACGACCCAAAGGAGGTAATTGAATATCCGGGTGAGTTCTGGAAGTCTAAGTCCAAACTGCCCTATTGTTGGCATGAGAATAAGCGGAATGATGCAACAAAACATCATGTTCCATGGCTATCTTTCGTTGGCTATCAAATCAAATTTGACCTAACGGTTCGGGTCAGAAAGTCAAGCCTAAAGAAGGAGATAGAAAAGCAAATTGCTGAAACCGATAAGGTAGTTAGTCTTATCAAAAAGAATAGCTCATTTCGAATTTCAGAGCGCGCCATTAAGTTTAGACTGATACAAAGGCTGCACGCAATGTCAATCGGACGGAAATCGATTTTCATGCCAAATAGAGCTGGTAAAATGTGCTGGACTGCTGGTTTTCGAGTCCTTAAAGGCCTACCTCATGTTGAGTACCAACTAAGGCATTTGGACCGAAAAAGAGGAGCACAATTTGCCAGAATAGACCGAGCGCTTCGTTCAATGTCAGAAGATACCAGACCCGATGCGAATCCTAAGCCTCGGATAATTGAAAAGGACGCAAACTATTATGGTTCGCCCTATAGTTACCATTATCAATTCAAAAAGCATGTCTAAAATCAAATTAAACCAGCAACTAAATCGACTGGAGATTGACTCTTTCGAACTCGAAAACCAGATTGTATTTAACTATTTCAATGGTCTTCCAGCCACTGAACGAAATGAAAAGCTAATTCGAGCAATTTACATTGGGGTGTTGGCTCTAATGGAAGATCGCATGTCAGCATTTCTTTCTAAAACATCAAACGAGTTGGGTACCGAGCTCGAAAGCTTAAAGATGATTTTTGATATGAAGCACGAGTTGTTTTACAAATCAACCGTTAAAGGCACTCTGGCAGAGGATGAAATTGCAGAGTTTCTTAATCAGTATTTCACGGATAAAAAGTTAAAAGACACTGCGGCACTTACGGGTAATGCAGCTGGTATTATTCCAAAAAACAAAACAGGAGATATTGTCTGTGAGGTCAATGGCGAACCCGACCTAAAGATTGTGATTGAATGTAAGTTTGACAAGAGCATCAAGCTGGGCGAAATAGCGAGCAAAGACATTTTTACCAAGAAGTTCGATACTGCATGGAGTCAGCTTATCGAATCTTCGGCCAACAGAAATGGCAGAGTGAGCATGATTGTTTTTGATCGATCGGTAGTCGACAATTCAATCTTAAAGTTTTGTGAGAACGTAGGGTATGTCCCTCAAGTCGGGTTCATTGCTGTGATTGATTCTCAAAAAGGGGATTACCAAAACTTAGCTATTGCATACATGTTGGCGCGAGATATTGCTCTGAATGCACATGATATTGATTTGGACAAGGATGTTTTGGCATTCATCGTAACTAGAATTATCAAGGATTTAACGGAGGTCAGAAACATCAAATCGCTCGTGGAATCCAATATTGAGAACAATAAGTCCATCCTAAAGCAATTGGAAAAGTCGATGCAACTGATGGAGTTTAATGAGCAATACCTGAGCAAATTCTTGAAATCAGGTACGTTGACTAAAAAGGATATGCTTGACTTCTACTCTGGTGAGGATGTGAAAGAGCGGTTTAGGTTAATTGAAAAGGAGATTGATAATTTGTAAAGAGAGACCCCTGCCCGCCTTTAGGTTTACATTCTAAATTTGAAGTAAGGAAAGCAGAGGTGAACTAACCCGATGACAAGTTATTTAGACCTAACGCTTGCCCCTACCAAAAACTGCATTCCAATAGCCCTTCCCCTCCAACCCGTTCTCGATACGCTTCGCACTCGAACTGACCCGAAGTAACAGACCTACACCTGAGACCTAACAGGTTTTCGAAACCCTGTTAGGTCTTGCTTAGCTTCTTCTACATTTACGGCATGGGTAAAAGACCCATTTACCCTTAAAGGATCAAGCAGCATGTTTACGGTAGAACAGATAAAGGCAGCACACGCCAAAGTAAGGTCGGGAGCAGATTTCCCCGCTTACGTTCAGGAGATAAAAGCCTTGGGGGTAACTTCGTTTGAAACCTATGTAACGGATGGTCACACCGACTATTTCGGAACAGACGATTACAGAACAACAGCAGCGGCCAGCTACGCTGAACTGAGCATTGCAGCAGCCTCCAATACCGAAGAGTTTATACGTGGACTGAAGGAACATCAGCAGGGAAAGACCGATTTCCTCGCCTTTATTGCCATGTGTGCCACCTATGGCATTGAGAAATGGACCGTAAGCATGGACCGCATGACCTGTACCTATTTCGACAGCGCAAACACGGAGATACTGGTGGAGGCCATTCCGCAATAAGAAAGGGCATTTATATGTGCCGCGCTTACCCTCCTACCCGTTCTCGATACGCTTCGCACTCGAACTGACCTGAGGTAACAGACCTCCGAGGTTTTACTTAGCTCGGAGGTCTTTGCCATCACCTGCTCAACGCAGCTTGGTCCCCCTTTAAGACCTAGTAGGTTTTTAAAAACCTACCAGGTCTCAATCCTCAAAACGTTGCCTTCACCCCAAGCACAAAATTTCGCCCCGGAGATACGATACCCGAACTGTAGGGGCGGTAACGCTGATCGGTGATATTCTCCACGCCTGCACTGGCTGTGAAGTTGTGCAAGAACTGATACGAGGCCTTGAAGTTGATGGTGTACCAACTTGGCGACCATGGATTGCCATTGGCATCCACCGCATAGATCTCGGTCTTGGCCAATTCTTCCTGCGGGAGGTTTTCGTTCTTCACCGCTCCGCTGTACTGTGCATTGAACTGAAGCGTCAGCGTCTTGTAGCTGTAGCTCAAACGCGAAACACCGAACCAAGGCGCTGCATGGCGCGATGGACTCACATCGCCATTGTCCAATTCTTCGCGGCCCACTTGCCAGTTGAAATCGGAGTTGAAACTGAATCCGAGCGGGAACTTCACTTCCACGCCTGCCTGCAATCCATACACACGGGCAATGGCCGCATTCTGCATGGACTGCACTTGGCTCAACTCGCCTGCATAGAAAATGCTGTCCTGTCCGTTAAGCGTGGAATTCCTACGCACCAAGGCATCCGTCAGAATGGTGTAATAACCCGTCAGGTCGAGTTTCAGCACCTTGGCAATCACCTTCGCAATGCTGAGGTCTACATTGTAAGCGTATTCCGCTTTCAGTTTCGGGTTCGGTACTGTTACCGCGCCCGGCTCCGAATCGAAGACCTTTCCGAGGTCGTCCACATTGGGAGAACGGAAGGCTGTTCCGAAATTGGCGCTCAGCACCCAGGTCTCATGCGGACGGTACACCAGTCCCAAGCTTCCTGTCAGCGCACCGTTGTTCAACTTGGCCGTAGTGAAGGGGAAATGATAGAAGGTGGTATCAAAATCGGCATTCATTAGGAAATGATTGTAGCGCAATCCTGCCTGCAAGGTCACCTTCTTGTGCGCCCTATATTGGTCTGAAACATACACACCATAACTTGACCAATTTGATTGTGGATAGCGAGCTGGGCCTTCAAACTTCACCCCGTTGGAGATGTTCTCATCCACACCCACCGAGATCACATCATTCCACACCACTTCCAAACCATAATAGAGCTTGTTCTTGCTGCCGATGGATTTCACGAAGTCGAGGTTGCCCGAATAGGCATAAACCTCCTCCATGCGGGTTTCGCGGTTATCCTTGTTGATGTCGCGACTGATGCGGCTTTCGGCAAAGAACTGATGGGCCAAACGGATGCTCATCTGGTCGTAAAGCACATTATTTCCCTGATGCGTAACGCTCAGGCTGTTCATCATCCATTTCTGCGGACCGTAGCTCCATTCGCCATAGCGCGGCAGTCCGTTCTTATAGCGGATGTGCCTATCGTAACGCGAATAGGAAGAGGTCTCCGACCAATGGAAACCGTATTGAATGTCCCAGTTCTTATTGGGCTGATAGCGGAACTTCTGCATCAGGTTCATCTGTGTATAGCCAGATGGTTTCTGAACGCGCGGGTCGTCATTCGTCACGATCACATCCACGCTGTCTTGCCGTTGCACATAGAACGGACGCAGGTATTCTTCTGGGCCATAGGTTCCCATTTTCAGGTCACCGAAACGGCTGTAACTCACACTGCTAAGTAGGGCGAATTTCTTCCAACCCACTCCTACATCAAAGTGGCCTGTGAATTCTTTATTGGCCGATGAATAACGTGTGACGGCCTTTCCTGTGAAGTTCGGCTTGTCTTCGAGCGAAAGTTGCGATGTGAGGGTTTTGAAACTCATCACACCACCAATGGCATCGCTCCCATAAATGACCGAACCTGCTCCGAAGAAGACTTCCGTGTTCTCGATGGCGAATGGGTCGAGCGATATGACGTTTTGAATGTTTCCACCACGGAAAATGGCGGTGTTCATCCGCACACCATCCACAGTGTAAAGCAAGCGATTGGTGGCAAAGCCACGGATCATGGGGCTACCTCCACCCTGCTGGCTTTTCTGCATGAACACTTTACCTGAAACGGTCAAGAGGTCGGCAGCGGTCTGTGGGTTTTGCAAGGCCACTTCTCGGGCAGAAATGCTGATGATCTTGGAAGGGATATCGCGCGATTCCTGACTCCATCGCGTAGCGGAAACCACTACCGCATCCAAGCTTACGTTCGAGCCTTTCAGCTGAACCTTGAATGATGCAGATTGAAGCTCTGCATAACTGAGAAGCAGCGTTTCGTAACCAAGCGAACGGATTTCGATTCTTTCTTCATCCTTGAAGTCGGAAATGTCTGCCTGTCCCTTGGCATCTGTTGCGGCAAAGAGTTTGCCGTTGCCGCTCATCAGCGTGACCATTTCTATCGGCTCACCTGAATCCTGGTCTTTAATGGTTATTACTTGCGCATTGGCCGCATACGACCATGCCAGCAACAACCCAATTATAAGGGTTTGTTTCATAGTTTTTGATTTTGGTTGAACTGAATATTCGCTTCCTTGGTCATGCTGTCCGCCTAAGGCGGATTCAGCATCTGTAAAAGACCCTGAAACAAGTTCAGGGTGACACGCTTGGAAGCTTGGATAGATCAACCCAAATCAGGCGGTGGCGTATCGGGACTGAATTGCAATGATGAACCCAAATGTGTCCGATGCAGATAATGCTTCGGTCCGTGCTCAACAAATGAATCTTGCTTCAGATCTTCCATTCCAAGAAAAAGCGAAGCGTAGAAATCTGTCAACAATTCCTGATTTGTCTGGTGCTGTTCATCGTTCCCTAAGGCAAAGGCCAGCAGTTCCTGAAGCATCATGTTCAATGCAGTCTCCTCATTATCGGGCCAGCACCAATAGCACGTAACGCCATTCATCAGCTCCACTTCCACCACATCATACATCTGCCCCTTGTATTCAAACTCCGAGCTGTGCTCCCAACGCAGTTCGTTCTTGGCCGTCTCCACATCAAACGACAACGATACCAGTCCCTCGCGGTCGCTCTTCGCCATCAACTCGTGCTTGATCTGTTCTTTAAGCACGGTTCTTCGCACCAACAGCCACGTTTGCGTTCCTGCAAAAGGTAGCAGAAACAGCACCAAGAAAAGTGCTACGATGGCGTTCTTCGATGTCTGACCTGTTCTAAACATTCTCGTAGGCCGAAATTAGAATGAATCTTCGGATGGCATTCCATTAGACTTTAGCGGACAAAAAAGGGCGCGAGATTTCTCCCGCGCCCTTTGAATCTTGCATTCTGTTCAGTTTACTCCACCGTTAAGGTCAAGCTGGCTTGCTTGTTCAGTCCATCACGGTTGGTGATGGTGAAAGTGTAGGCATGCGTATTTCCAGACACGGAATCCATCGCGAACGCGTAATCGTATTCGTAATCAGTAGCTTCCAAATCTTCCGTGTAAACAGTAGCTGCAGCTCCTCCGTTCACCGATTCAGAAATGTTGAAACGTATAATCGGGTCTTTTGCTTTTTCTGTTTCCGCTTCAATACCAATGGTTACTGTAGCTCCAGAAGCAGCAGTTCCATCTTGAAAAGTATATCCAACAGTTGATTTAAAACCGATATGAAGCTCATCACCTTCATCTTCTTTGTCGCAAGACACAAGGGCGGTTGAAACGATTCCTACAAATAGCATTGTTCTGAAAATTGAATTCATTGTTCTCATTTTTAGTTGATTTTAATTGTTGTTTGAATTGCTGTTATGATTCCCCGTTTGATTACCAGTTCGTTAAAGTTGACGATGCCCTTCGTTGCCTACCAAACCATGTAAGTTGCGAATCCCCCTTTCAAAGGGGGTGTCGAGGTACGAGACGGGGGATTTACTGAAGTAATAATGGGAAATCATTTGTTTTTGAATTTGATTTTAAGATTGATAGACAGGTCCCAACCCATGTTGAGCGTGCCGTAAAGTTTTAGTCGCGACAAGTGGTCATAATAAGCTTGGTTCAGCAGATTATTTCCCACGAGGTTCAACTCGTAATTGACCTTCTCCCCTACACATTCCGCCCCGAAACCAGCATTCAACAGCTGATAGCTTGGCGTGGATGCTTCGGATGAATAGATCAGTTTTTGCGGCAGTACGAGGTCGCTGTTCACAAAACCGTGAAACGACCATTGCGTGTTGTATTGGTGGTTATACGCCACTTCTGGCCGTATTTTCTGCGCAGGCATCCAAGGAAGGAACTCCCCTTTGTTCAACTTCCCTATAAGCCCCGCATAACTTGCCGAAATACGCAATCCGCTCACTTGTGGTGGTGTGATGGAAACCATCGCTTCGCCCCCATACAAGAACGCATCGTGTTGACGGAAACGATAGACAGGAAACCCGAACCATTTCTCGTCCGTTGGCTCCAAGAAGATGTAGCCGAAGAACTGATTGTAGAACCCCGAAACACTCGCCTGAAAGCACTTGGACGAATACGAAACTTGCCCATCTACATTCATGTTCCGCTCGTTCTTCATGTTCGGATCGCCTATCTCGTAGGTATAAACACCTTCGTGCAATCCGTTGGAGGAAAGCTCCGCCAGATTGGGCGCACGCACACCACTTGCCGCATTCAGCTTCATATTCCATTTACTGTTTGGCGAGTAGCTGATACCGACCAGTCCATTGCCGAATCCACGCGTCTGCGCAAACGGGTCAATCTCCTTTTCTTCCGAATTCACACCAGAGGTCAGCAGCGTTTTGATGTGACGGAAACCACCACCTACACCATATTCCACCATGAAACGATTGAAATGGTGCTTCAAGTAGACCGAAACCACACTTTCCGCCATCCAAGCATCAGGCACGATCTTGCGCCTGCCGTAGTTGGTGTTGTTCTCCATACTCGTGTAATTCGCCACAACCAATTGCGTTCGATGCCCCAACTGTTTGTTCCACTTGGTTGAATGCTGAACCGTGAGCAAATGCATTTCCAAACTCAACTCCCCTCCGCCTTCATCCTCCGAACGCATGTTGGACTGAAAACCCGTGTTCAACCGAAGGATTGAATTCTTCAAGCGGATGTCGTTCGCGGTCGAAAACACATTCAGCATCACGATATGGTGCGGCCCCGATTGCTTGCGGCTCCACCGCGCATCTTCCTCCATAAAATGAAGGATGTCGTTGAAGATGAAACCGAAGTTGTTGTACGAGAAATGGTAGTGGTTTTCCGACTTCCAGTTCTTGCGTTGAAACCCAAAGGAAGCCTTCAAATAATAGCCTTCAAATCGGCTGTTCAGCACCCTCGTTCCGTTGCCATCCGTGTAATCGGCATGGTTGTCCGTCCCCACACGAAGACGGAACCACTTGTTGCCGAAGTTGGCTTTGGTTCCTGCCTGAAGCGTTCCACCAAAGGTGTTTGAATGGAATTCCATTCCAAGGTCGGTTTCCCAGGTTCCCACTGCTGGTGGCTGCTCCTCAATGATGTTGATGACACCACCGACCGCATCCGTTCCATACAGGATGCTCAGCGGACCTTTGATCACTTCCACCTTCGAAATGCCCATATCCGACAATCCCAGACCGTGCTCGTCCTGCCATTGCTGGTTGTCGAAGCGCAGGCCAGAGAACAGCACCAATATGCGATTGCCGTACAGTCCGCGCACCACAGGTTTGGAAACACCCAAACCCGTGCTGAATTGCGAAATGCCGGGCACGCGCGCCAGTGCATCGGTGAGATTGAAAGAGCCTTGTCGCTCCATCTCGCGTATGTCGAGTGGTTCGATCGGGATACTTGTCTGCAAACGGTCTTCGTCCTGATAGGCGGAAACCAGCACTTCATTCAACGCATGGACTGAAGTTGAAAGCCGAACTTCTACGTTCTGCTGCAGCTCTGCATAACTCACGGATAATGGCCGATAACCGACCATACGAACCGTGATATCCGTAGCGTCTTGGAATGCTGACACATCTGCCTTTCCGTTAATATCGGTAATGACCAGATGCCTTGGATGCTCGCTCGAAATGGTGGCATAACCTAAAGCCTGACCCGTAATGCTGTCTGTAACGGTAACGGTCTGCGCCTGCGTGCTGACAAGTATTCCCATAAAGAACCACAGCGTCAGAATTCTGAGCATGTGATTTTGTTAATGGAATGAATTGGAAAGCAATAGCGTCATTGCGAGTAGAGAACTGCAGCATCCGTCATTGCGAGGAACGAAGCAATCCCATATTGAACTTGCCTCATTCTGCAAACAGATTGCTTCGGTCGTGCCCTTCGACTGCGCTCAGGGAACACTTCCCTCGCAATGACAGACGGATCAGGCTTCGGGAGGCGGAACGGGCGGGGAATTATTCCAGGGAGAAACTCCTGTAAAATGCGTTTCAGGTTGAATTAAGGCTAGACTTTCGTCTAAGCGCCAAGGAAGGTACGCTTCGTGGTAAAGTGTCTTGGTAAAATGCTTGAACTTGGATTGCTGCTGTTGTTGCACTGGATCAAGACCTAAAGCGATGTTCGTTAACTCAAATAGCTGCTTGTTCAGCACGGTTTCCTCATCATCCGACCAACACCAATAGTGCGTGACACAATCAACCACTTCAGTCTCAACCACATCATACATCTCACCTTCAAACTCAAACTCCTTGCTGTGCATCCACTTGAGTTTCGAATGTTGTTCTAGCGTGAAGGTCAAGAGCACCAATTCAGAGCGATCCAAACCTGCAATGATCTGATGCTTCACTTCCTTGCGCACTTCCTTCCTTCGCTGTTGTAGCCAACCGTACATTCCCAACATGGGAGCGAGCAGGCAAAAGGTAAGAAAGATGCCGATCAGACTGTTTCGCAATTGGGATGCTTCTTGGCGTGAAGTTGCGAAAATATGAGCTTAGGACAAGGGAAAGGTCTTCCCTGAAAGCATCATGGCTTCCATCCAAGCATCTTGGTCAATTCCAGATACAATTTCCTTCTCTTCCAAGAATTGAAGCACGCGCTCTGTAGGCATGTTTCCCGTTAGGTCGTCTTTGGCCATGGGGCAACCGCCCAGACCTTTCAAAGCAGAATCAAAGCGTCTGCAACCACTGTTCCAAGCAGCATCTAGTTTCTCTTTCCACGAATCGGGTGTAGTGTGAAGATGCGCGCCTATTTCAAGCTTTGGGAATTCCTTGTTCAAAAGACTATAAACAGCCGTGATTGATTCGGCATTTGAAGAACCGATGGTATCAGAAGGCATGAAAAGTTGAATGTCAAGTTCGGCCATTTTCCGTGTCCATTCTGCTACGATATCTGGATGCCATTTCTCTTCGTACGGATTTCCAAAAGCCATGCTTAGGTAAATGAGCAACTGCTTATCGTGCTTGATGCAGAGTTCCTGTACTTCCTTCACTCTATCCAACGCTTCTTCCCTTGTTGCGTTGGTATTCCGCTGCTGAAACACATCCGAAACCGAGAATGGGAAGCCAAGAATATCAACCCTTGGATGATTTGCGGCATCTAACGCACCTCGTTTGTTGGCCACAATGACCGAAAGTTTGGTTGCATGATCCTCCTCTAGCTTATCCAACACCTCCGAAGTATCCGCCATCTGCGGAATGGCCTTTGGCGATACGAAACTGCCACAATCGAGCGTATGGAAACCGCATTTCAGCAGCGTATTGATATAGGCTACTTTCTTATCCGTTTCGATAAAATCGTGAATGCCTTGCATCGCATCACGCGGACATTCTATGAGTTGGAGTTCTTGCATATCAGTTATTTCACAGAGCTAAAAGAGAAACGCAGAGTTGCATAGAGAGTTCAAAGCGATAAACCCTGCCAAGCAATCCTCCTTGAGTTTCAAAAGAAATCCCCCGTCCAGATAAAAATCCGGACACCCCCTTTTCAAGGGGGAACCGCAACTTGCCAACTCTAAAAACTCCATCAACTATATCAACTTTATAGACCAATCAACTTCTTATTTATATCCTTCACCAACGCTGGACCTTCGTAGATAAAACCAGTGTAAACCTGAACAAGACTTGCGCCCGCATTCAACTTTTCGATGGCATCTTGAGCAGAATGGATACCTCCTACTCCGATAATAGGAAACGAACCATTGCTTTTTTGGTGAAGATATCTGATCACTTCTGTGCTTCTTTCTCTTACGGGTTTGCCGCTCAATCCGCCTGCTTCGGCCAACAGTTCTTTACTCGAATTCAGTCCTTCACGAGAGATGGTTGTATTGGTTGCAATGATGCCATCGATCTTCGATTCGGTCACGATCTCTACAATATCATCCAATTGAGAATCGGTCAAATCGGGAGCAATTTTGAGCAGAATTGGTCGTGGTGTCGGAATCTTAGTATTCTCGACTTTCAAGGCATTCAGAATACGGAGCAATGGTTCCTTGTCTTGCAATTCGCGCAAACCTGGCGTGTTGGGCGAAGACACATTCACCACGAAATAATCGACCAGATCGTGTAGACCACGGAAACACTCCAAGTAGTCATCAATCGCATTCTCGTTTGGTGTGACCTTGTTCTTTCCGATGTTTCCACCAATGATGAAGCTGCGGTCGCGGTTCTGCAAATTCTTGCGCGCCATTTCCAAACCGCCATTATTGAATCCCATTCGATTGATCAATCCCTGATCTTTCGGCAATCGGAACATCCTTGGCTGCGGATTTCCATCCTGAGGCTTTGGCGTGATGGTGCCTACTTCGATAAAACCGAAGCCGAGCGAACTGAATTCCTTGTAGAATGAAGCCTGTTTATCAAAGCCAGCTGCCAAGCCGACCGGATTCGGGAATTTCAATCCGAACAGCTCCTTTTCCAATCGCTTATCCTCTACTTTATAAAGGCTTTCAGTGATCCATTTTGTCCCTGGAATTTTCATTAGAAATTGGAACATTCCCGTGACGAAATGGTGAGCTGCTTCGGGTTCGAGCAGGAAGAAAAGGGGGCGAAATATCAGTTTGTACATGAGCGGCAAAGGTAGTACCGCACGTTTATCGGCAAACAACCGATTTCATCTACGAATGACTATAACATCGATTGTCAGTGTCAGGTATAAGACACAGAAACCAGCAATTATGAAATCAGCCACATTGATCGTATCGGTATTAGGAATACTGTTTTGCACCAACCTTTTCGGTCAATCTTCGGAGCTCTACGTTTTCAAAGATGAGCGGAAAGAACACCTGGAAGCAGCCAAGCGAGCACGTGCAGTTGCTCGGGAAAAAGCAGTTGCGAACGACTTTTATATGCGTGTCCGAACACTCACATCCCTAAGTACCGCCAAAATGCAGGTGGACATGAAGAAATCTCACGATACGGTTATCCGTGTAACGGACATGAACGGTTCTGAACTTGCCATGCTGTTTCAAGGAGAACTGGCAGAAGGCCAATACGAATTCACTTATGAGCCAGAAGGAAATCTCCGTAAACCCTTTGTTTGTCAGCTTTTGATTGACGGAAAAACGGAAGCGATGAAGGTGGTGAAGTTCAACTCATTCTGAGTTGAGAGTAACGAGCTACAAGTTTCGAGCCCTGCTCTCGCAACTCGGAACTTGTAGCTCGTCACTTTCGCATCATCTCCGTATGCGGAATCTCATCTTCGAGGTATTCCTTTCCTGTCGATTCAAATCCGAACTTCTGATAGAATTTGAGCAAATAGGTCTGTGCAGAAATTCGGATCGGAACGTTGCCGTAATGCGCTTGAATTCGTTTCAATCCGACTTCCATCAGCTCCATACCAGCACCTGTTCCGCGAGTTTTCTCAGTTGTAAGAATGCGGCCCATCGAAACTTCCTTATAGCTGACACCAGCATCCAGAATTCGAGCGTAGGCAACGAGTTCATCTCTGTCAAATCCCATCAGATGAAAGCACTTTCGGTCCTTGCCATCGGCATCTAGGTACAGGCATTCCTGTTCCAACACAAAAACCTGCTGCCGAACACATAAAATGGTGTAAACCTCTTCAGCAGAGAGTTCTCCGAACCGTTTCCATTCCCAACGTAGTTTCATGACTCCAAATGAAATCCCATCTGTGAAACGCGTTTGGCTGTGTTTCCATCACTCATGGTGTCTTCCAAGACCGAAGCCTGCGCTTTAGGCTGCTCGAACACTTCCTTCATGTTTTTGATGATACCCGCAGGCACTCCGTGTGCTAGAAATGCAGCCATCAACTGATCAGCGGTTTGCAACGCGGCCTTCTTCAACATAAAATCCTTCAATTCCCCTCTGTTCTCAACACGGATCTGATTATCTACGAAACGTGGATCTTCTTTCAGTTCTTCCAAACCAAGCACATCACACAGACTTCTGTACTGCTGTTCTGAACCTACTGCCAGCACAATATGCTTATCATCGGAAGTGGTCAGCACTTCGCCATAAGGCGCAATATTCGGATGCAGCGAACCCGTGCGCTGCGGAATGTGTCCGTTCATCAACCAATTGGTTGCCTGATTGGAAAGTGCTGTCACAGCGGCATCGAGCAGCGAAGCCGTCACTTTGCAACCTTTTCCTGTTCGTTCCTTTTTAAACAGGGCGAGCAGCAAACCTTCTTTCAGTTGATGCGAACATAGAATATCGATGAGCGCAATCGGGAGTTTGGTCGGTTCGCTTTCAGGCTGACCATTCATGAACATGTATCCGGTTTCGGCCTGTAGCACCACATCGTAGGCTGGTCTTCCATCGTCTTCTCCAAAACCCGTCACGTGGCCATAGATGACGTTAGGATTGGTCTTTCGGACGCTTTCGTAATCCAAGCCATAATGTTCGCCTTGGCCTGCTCTGTAATTGCTGATAATGATATCGGCTTCTGAGGCCATGGCGCGTACTTTGGCTGCTCCTGCTTCGTCTTTCAGGTCGATGAAAAGGTGCTTCTTTCCCCAATTGACGGATGCGAAATAGGCTGAATAATCCCAAGATGGGTCTTCGCTCTTCTGCTTCCAATGGCGGGTCACATCGCCTTGTGTGCGTGGGTTTTCAATCTTAGTGACCTCCGCTCCCAACTCAGCCAAAAACATTCCGACAGATGGTCCTGCCAGCACGGAAGCGAGTTCCAATACTTTTAAACTTGATAGTGTTTTGTTTTCCATTTACTTTTTTGTCATGCTGACGAAGGATGCATCTCATCAAAATGGACAAAGAGATTCCTCGTTCCTCGGAATGACAAACGAAAATCACTCATCATGCTCCCGACCTTTAATTCCATCAGAACCTTTAATCTGTAGCTCCATTTCCATCATCTCTTCCTGTTCTTCTGGCGAAAGGTCTTTATCGTACAACTTCTTCAGATCGGGCTGACCTGCGTTGACCCAAGCCGTGTACCACAGACTACCAATGGTGTGAATTGCCGCACGCATTCTACGCTCAACCATTCCATTGAGACGGTTGTGGTATTCCTCAGAATATTCCTGCGAATAGACCTTCATCAGCACAGACCCACGGTTTTCCATGGTGTATTTGCGGTCGGTGGGCCATTCCATGTTCATTTCTGCTTCAAAGAGCAGGACACTGTCTTTGGCCGCGTGGCTTGCCTCCACCACATCCCAAGCAAAGTTCAGCGGTTCATCAATGTAATCGGCTCTACCTACCAGAAAATCATACTGATCGGAGAATAATTCAGGCAATCTGCTTTCCCAAAAACCATGAATTCCGCGCTGGTTGGTCATTCCACCATTGTAATTTTCGGTGGTATGAAGCGGCACGTGCGCATCGGCAATGTAATGTCCTATCTCCGCTGAGTTACGAAGGATTCGGTCGAGATTGCCTTCGGAAAAAGCCTTCGTTAAGCGGTAAACCATGATATCGATATGCCATGGAACAATGCCATAGGCCTGAAGCGTGTCTTCCGAATATTTCTGAACAGCCTCGTTCCATTTGCGCGGCATTTGCTTAAAAGCGTCCATTCCTTCGCCATAGTGGTCTATGTCGATGTAATGGCGTGGCGCTTCATCCTTTACGGCATAGCGCCTTTTGTCAGGATCAACGGCATGCTCTGTCAAATAATTGAGATTACGCTTGTAAAAACCGATCATCTCTGGTGGAAGCGTGAAGGCCGCCAATCGGTTGATGCGCTTGTGCGCAAAGAATCCCCATGAAAACAGCATGTTGCTGCTAAAGGGAACCATTAGCAACACGACCAATACAAAGCGAAGGAGAAAGCGGTTCAGCATGTTGCCGCCAAATTACGGATTAGAGCAATTGAGCTTACTCAAGCCGAATCAACTTGCCGTCTTTTAATATTGGAATAACATCAGTGATGTCACGTTGGAGACGGTAAACCGCAAGATTCGGGTGTAGTATCACTACAAACATTCTCATTTTTACAGCATGGAAATGGATACGAATGCTGCCATCGACTTCGCAAGAATTGAAAAGGCCATCAACTACCTTCATTCTAATTTCAAACAACAACCTTCATTGGAAGAAGTGGCCGAGCACGTTCATCTGAGCCCTTTCCATTTTCAGCGGATGTTTAGCGAATGGGCTGGCACAAGCCCGAAGAAATTCCTGCAATACCTGAGCTTGGAGCATGCCAAAAAGATGCTAAAAGTGTATGACCTCAACCTGATGGACGCGGCTTTTGAAACTGGTCTCTCTGGCACAGGACGCCTACACGACCTCTTTGTAAACATTGAAGGCATGACTCCTGCCGAGTTTAAACACGGTGGCAGACAACTTGAGATAAATTACAGCTATTCTGATTCGCTTTTCGGGAAGATACTAGCGGCCTCCACTCCAAAAGGAATTTGCCATGCTTCCTTTTGCGAACATGATGACGATGCTATGGCAGAGCTTCAGTCCAAATTTCCCAATGCAAGATTCTCCCCGCAATCGGATTTGCACCAACAGGATCTGCTTTCCTTTTTCAATCAGAAACTTGATACCAATTCAACCATCAAACTTCATCTGAAAGGAACCCCGTTTCAACTGAAAGTTTGGGAATCGCTGCTAAAGATCCCCAAAGGCGGATTGACCACCTATGGCCACATTGCGCAGAATATCCAGGCTCCAAAGGCATCGCGTGCGGTTGGAACTGCCATTGGCAGTAATCCCGTAGCCTTTCTCATTCCGTGTCATCGCGTGATACGTGCTACAGGAATCATCGGAGAATACAAATGGCGGCACGACCGTAAGGTGGCAATGATTGGTTGGGAAGCTGCTAACGCGGGTTGAATTCAGCAAGAATCGGGTTTTCAACGCCTACAGTTCGATGGAAATTTGTCTGAAAAAATGGCAAACTTCATCTTGGTACACGGTTCATTTCATGGTGCTTGGAACTGGCACAAGGTTGTTCCTCTTTTAGAAAAGGCTGGACACAGGACAATGGCCTTGGACATGCCTGGTCATGGATTGGACCACAGCCCACTTCATAGCGTATCCTTAGCCGATTGCGTTCAAACGATAATAAGCGCCATTGATAGCACTGATGAAAAGGCGATACTGGTAGCGCATAGCAGAAATGGGATGGTCATTTCTCAGGTTGCGGAGCTACGCCCCCACAAAATTGACCATCTGATATATCTGGCCGCTTACCTCATTCCCAATGGTAAGTGCATGATGGACTATGGGAAACTGGATACAGAATCACTGGTTTACCAGAATATCCTTCCAAAGGTCAGCGGCAGAAGAATTGAAAAGGCAATTGAATTGTTCAAAAATCCTTTTCTCCGTACTTTGATAGGGCTTATCATACCTACCACTCAGAAAGTGCATCATCTTCAGGCTTCGAGTTTCAAAGAAGCGCTTTATCACGATTGCCCGGATGAGATAACTGAACTTGCCAAGGTGCTAATAACAGCCGAACCTAACTTCCCAGGTTTTGAAACCATGCGGCTAACTGAAAAGAACTATGGACGGATTCCTAAAACCTATATCGAGTGTTTACAGGACAGAGCAGTCACGTTAGAACTTCAGCGGAAGATGCAACGGGATAGTCCCTGCGATGCTGTTTATCAATTAGACAGCAGCCATTCCCCATTCTTTTCGATGCCCCAAGTATTGGTAGACCTGCTTGTTAAATCTATTTCCCATCCCTCAGCACAGGAATGACATAGGTGATGTCTCGTTGGAGGCAGTACTCCACGTCTTTTTCGAGATTGAAGTGCCTGACACGCGCACGTATTCCAAAGGATGACCGGTGTGGAAATTAACACGGTCAGTTCACAAACAGATCTCAAACCTCACCAACACCATCATTAACTGAAAACCAGCAATCCCGATCACTCTCCGTATTATTCCAGTAATACCGCCCAATGGACCTCAACTTCTTGTCAGCAGATTCCAATTTCTTAACAGCTGAACACAACTTCCGAGGAGCTAAGTGCTACTTCCGAGCAGCTAAGTGCTACTTCTGAGCAGCAAGTGCAACTTCAGAAATGGTCAGCTAAGCCGAACAAGCCTATCGCCCCGTAGCACAGGAATAACATCAGTAATGTCTCGTTGGAGGCAATACTCAACGTCTTTCTCTAGGTTGAGATGTGCCAGGCGTTTGCGGTGTGAACAGCTCTTAAGGAAGCTCATGAGGTTTTTGCGGCCTGTGCGGTAAACGAGGCTACTGGCGTTGGCGCTATCGCAATCGGATTTGAACTTGCCGCTCGTAAGCAGCAAATTGGTCAGTGCACCTGCAAACAGGCTGTCTTCCATATTGAAGCGGTCTTTCCAACCCGCACAGAAAATAACCACATCCTTACCTTGCGTCTGAATATGGTCAGCCAAGGCCTGTAGGTTCAGGAATGAACCAATAAGCACGGTGTCGGAACCTTTTGCGGCAATGTTGATGGCGCGTGTTCCGTTGGTGGTTGTCAAAGCAATTTCGCGCCCACGTATATT
>JAIPBM010000045.1 GCA_021739695.1 Flavobacteriales bacterium
CGGAAAGACCTTGATCCAATTCCCTATGACAAGAACACTTGATTTGAGCCAATTGGCCGATGGTGTTTACCTCATTCGCACCGCAAGCGGAACGGTAAATCGCATTGTGAAGAATTGAAAATAATGATGGTGGGTTTGAAGGCCTCGGGCGCGAAAGCGTTCGGGGCTTTCTTCTTTAGAGGAAAACGACCGAACCGGTTAAGATCAGTGTTCCGAGTACGAAACCAACATACACCTGCAACGGTGTGTGGGCGTCTAATCTCAATCGCGAATAGCCAACGATTCCGCTTACAACAACAAGCGCCATTACCAATTGGATAGCATCTACTTGGTAGCGGAAAATCAGTCCGATGATGGTACCGACAATGCCGCCCATTCCAAGCATGTGGATGCTCACTTTCCATTTGAGATTGATGACAAAAGCAGTGGCAACAGAGAAGGCCGCGCCCAAAACAAGATTTGGAAAAAGATCTGGCATTGGGGCTTTACTGAACAGGAAAAACGTACTCATATGGAACACAATTGTCGTCAGAAATGGCAATGAACGTTCTTTGGCCGTATGCATATGGAAACTCTCAATCAGCTTGGCGCGATAGAAATAATAGAATACACCGATCGGAAGAATGATCGTATTCAGCAGCGTGACCAGCAGGATGAATTTCTTCACTTCGGGCTGCACCGCATAGGTAATGTAGGTATCTGCATTGAAGAGAATGACCAGCGAATAGAGCGGAACAAAAATGGGTTGGAAAATGACCGAAACGGCCATCGCGAATCTTTTCTCCATCGTTTCCATCACAGTTTCAGTTCAAATTCATCTGCATCATCCAAGGGTCGGAATTTGGAGCGGAAATCATCCAATTCGGCTCTCGAAAGTGTTGCCGTCTCAATGGCTTCTTCGCCTTCGTTGAAAGAACAGATTATCTCGCCTTTCGGACTTAGCACCAGCGAACTTCCATCATATTCAATTCCTTTTCCGTCAGTTCCCGCACGGTTTACACCAACCACGTAGCATTGGTTTTCGTGAGCACGCGCCACCAGCAGACTTCTCCAAGCAGAAGACCGTGCCGCGGGCCAATTGGCTACATAAACCAGCACATCGTATCTATCTGATTTCAGATTTCGGCTGAAGACTGGAAACCGCAGGTCGTAGCACACTTGTGGCATGAATTTCCAACCATCCTTTTCGATGATGTTGCGCTTTTTACCAGCGGTGAAAAACTTGTCTTCATCAGCAAAACTGAAGCGATGACGCTTATCGTACCAGGTAAAACTTCTATCAGGATTGGCCCACAACATGCGGTTGTAGAACTTTCCGCCCGTACCGCCTGTGGTGCATTCTTCACGGATGATGACGCTTCCAGTAATTGTTGCTCCCAATTCAGTTGAAAGGTCGCGAAGCCACGCAACGGTTGGTCCGTCCATTGCTTCGGCCAATTGGCGCACGTTCATGGTAAAACCCGTTGTGAACATCTCTGGTAGCACAATCAAATCCGTTTGTCCTTTCAACGGTTTCAGTTTCTCTTCCCAGAATTTCAGATTCGCAGCCTTGTCTTCCCAAACGAGCGGTTGCTGGCAGATGGTAACTCGAAGATCACTCATAGTTTCATGAGTTTTTCGGCCGCTTTCTCTAGCGTTTCATCCTCTTTCGCGAAGCAGAAACGCAGGAATTTATCTGTGTTTTTCTCATGATAGAAAACAGAAACAGGAATGGACGCCACGCCAACTTCTTTGGTCAAACGAATGGCGTAATCGGTGTCTTTCTCTTCGGATATCTTGGAATAATCGAGCAACTGAAAATAAGTGCCTTCGCTCGGTCTAATTTTAAAATTGGAGCCTTGCAACAAACGCTTGAACGTATCGCGTTTCTCTTGGTAAAAAGCACCTAGCTCCAAGTAATGTTCGCGGTCATCAAGAAACTCAGCCAAGGCGTGTTGCGCTGGTGTGTTCACCGAAAAGACATTGAACTGATGCACTTTCCGGAATTCCTTCATCAATTCTGCTGGCGCCATCACATGACCGATTTTCCAACCTGTGTTGTGGTAGGTTTTCCCGAAAGATGAAACGATAATAGAACGCTCGGCCAACTTCGGGTAGCGCGCCACGCTCTGATGTTCCATCCCATCGAAAATGATGTGCTCGTACACTTCATCGCTCAGAATGATGATGTCGGTGTTGTCGGTCAGCTTTTGCAGCTTCATCATATCGGCAGCGGTCATTACGCGGCCAGATGGATTGTGAGGCGTGTTGATGATGATCATTCGCGTACGCTGATTGATCAAGCGCTTCACCTTTTCCCAGTCAATCAATTCGCCCGAAAGGTTCATTTGAACGTATGCAGGCTTTCCACCATGGATTTCGATGGCCGGAACGTAACAATCGTATGCTGGCTCAAAAATGATGACCTCGTCACCTTCATTCACAAAAGCAGAAATGGCCGTGAAAATGGCCTGCGTGGCGCCTGCTGTCACGGTAATTTCTGTTTCGGGATCGTAGTTGGCAGAATAAAGTTGTTCCACTTTCTCTGCAAGCTTATTGCGCAGCGCTGGAACACCTTGCATGGGCGAATACTGATTCCAACCCTTTCGCATGTAAGCATGCGTGAGCTCAACCAAGCGGTCTGGAATGCTGAAATCGGGAAATCCTTGCGAGAGGTTGACCGCTCCGTGTTCGCGTGCCAAACCGCTCATTACGGTAAAAATGGTGGTGCCTTGCTTGGGCAATTTGGAACGAAGAACGCCTGGGAATTTCATTGGGACGAAGATAGTTGTCTGAATGATCTGTGTTTAAAGATTGCGCCCGCGTTAGGGATTACGGGCAAACCCGTGAGGTGCTACGCAGTTGAAGCGGCATCCTTTTTTTGTTTGCACAAAAAAAGATACAGCGGAAAAGCCCGACCCCGATCTTTCATCGGGGGAACGCCCAAAACCAGCCAATAAATTAAGCGAATCGCGTAGTAGTAAGTGAAAGCAACATACCTTTGTGGCACTTTAACCACATGAGAATTATTATCGCTGGAGCTGGTGATGTTGGGTTTCATCTTGCCAAACTGCTCACTCAAGAAAATCAGGACATTACGCTGATTGATACCGATGCGGAGAAGCTGAAATATGCTTCCGAACATTTGGATATTGCTACGATCAAAGGCAATTCCATTTCCTACTCGATTTTGGAAGAGGCGAATGTTTTCAAAGCTGATCTGGTGATTGCTGCCACCAACTCGGAAGAGACGAATATCAGCACTTGCATTATTGCCAAACATTTGGGTGCCAAACGAACGATTGCGCGCGTTAGGAACACCGAATTTTTGCTGAAACGCGAGAAGTTAGACCTTGAGAAATTAGGGATCGATGAGATCATCAGCACCGAAACCTTGGCTGCCCGAGAGATAAAACGGCTACTGAAAGAAGTGGCTTTTACAGATTCGTTCGAGTTTGATCGTGGCTTGCTGAATTTGGCCGGAATTTCCATTGAAGAGGAAAGTCCGTTGGCAGGAAAAACGGTTTCTGAAGCGGCATATCTGAATCCTGATAATAACTTCCTTACTGTTGCCATTCTGCGACAGAATGAAACGATCATTCCTCGTGGTGACGTGACGTTCCATGTTGGCGACCACGTTTATTTTATTGCCCAGCAAGATGCGATGCATCATATTCTTTCGCTTTCGGGCAAAGAGCGCAAGCGCATTAAAAATGTGATGATTCTTGGTGGCAATGAGGTTGGAATGCACACGGCCAAAAAGTTGAGTCTGAAATTCAACGTAAAGTTGATAGAGGCCGACAAAGAACGTTGCTTCGAGTTGGCCGACCAATTACAAGGAACGCTCATCATCAATGGCAATGGCAGCGATGTGGAATTGTTGGAAGAGGAAGGAATTGACCAGATGGATGCGTTCATTGCAGTAACAGATAACTCCGAAACCAACATCATTTCGTGCCTGGTGGCCAAAAACCACAAGGTGCGAAAGACGATTGCGTTGGTCGAGAATATGGATTACATCCATCTTTCGCAGAATATTGGTGTTGACACGATGATCAACAAAAAGCTGATTGCAGCGAACTTCATTTTCCGTCACATCCGAAAAGGAGAAGTGGTTTCACTTACCAGTTTGCATGGTGTAGATGCTGAGGTTGTGGAGTTTGAGGTGAGCGAAAAATCGCAGGTGGTTGGAAAGGTGCTGAAGAACATCAACTTTCCTAAATCAGCCATTGTTGGTGGCGTTATCCGTAAAAGCAAAAGTTATACGCCTAACGGTGATTTTGTTTTTGAAGCTCTGGATCACGTGGTAGTGGTTGCCCGACCAGAATGCATTCATAAAGTGGAAAGCTATTTCTAGATGACCATTAATTACCGAGTTGTTGCGCATGTTCTAGGATTGCTGTTGTTTTTCAACGGACTTTTCATGCTGCTTTGCATACCTGCATCGCTCTATTACAACATCCACGACATGGTGCCAATGGGCTTATCAGCCTTTGCAACTTTGGGCGTTGGCCTGTCTACATGGGCCTTAACCCGATCTCCTGAAAAACCAAATATCAGGAAACGAGAAGGTTTCCTCATCGTATCCTTAGGATGGATGGTGATGTCTCTTTCGGGCACGTTACCCTACGTTTTGAGCGGCAGCGTGGTCAGTTTTACAGATGCCTTTTTCGAGACGCTTTCAGGCTACACTACCACTGGCGCATCCATCATTACTGACCTTAACGTCATTCCGAAAGACATTCTTTTTTGGCGAAGTATGACCCAATGGATCGGTGGAATGGGAATCATCGTTCTTGCTGTTGCCATTCTTCCAGTACTTGGAATTGGCGGCATGCAGCTGTTCATTGCAGAATCACCAGGTTTAAAACCAGATAAACTTGCCCCAAGGATCAAGGACACGGCCAAACGACTTTGGTTGATCTACGTTGGGTTGACTGCTGCCGAATTCATCCTACTGAAAATTGCAGGAATGAGTTGGTTTGATGCCTTGAATCATGCATTAACAACCATGGCAACAGGTGGCTTCTCCACGTTCAATTCGAGTGCTGCCGAGTTTTCTCCTGCCATTCAATACATCATCACCTTGTTCATGTTCTTGGCCGGAACGAGCTTTACGCTAGCGTATTTCGGGCTAGTTGGAAATTTCAAGAAGGTGCTCGAAAATGAAGAATTCCGTTACTACGCAGGCATCGTTATTCTGGTGTCGTTAGCTGTTTCAGTCGTTGTAGCCAGTGTTAGTGATCTGGATTTTGAACAAGCGTTCCGCGATTCGCTGTTTCAAGTTGTTTCCATCATTACCACAACTGGATTTGTATCGGCAGATTATGCCAGTTGGACTCCGTTCATCACCATGGTTTTCTTCATTCTCATGTTCTTTGGAGGTTCGGCTGGATCAACCGCAGGTGGCGTGAAAATCGTTCGGCACATCATTTTGGTGAAGAACAGTATTCTCGAACTCAAGCGACAATTGCATCCATCAGCCATCATTCCTGTTCGCCTGAATGGACGCGCTGTGGACCAATCCATTACTTACAATGTGGTGGCATTCATCATGACCTACATTATCATATTCGCTGTTGGATCGGTGATCATGACCATGTTTGGCGTAGATCTGCTAACAGCCATGGGTTCGGTTGCCACTTCTTTAGGAAATATCGGTCCTGGAATTGGCGATGTTGGTCCCGTTGACAATTTCGCTTGGCTACCATCGGGTGCCAAATGGTTCTTGGCCATTCTCATGCTTATTGGCCGATTGGAACTCTTCACCGTGCTTATCCTCTTCACTCCGTATTTTTGGAGTAGGCATTGATGAAATTCACAACACAGTTAGCCAAAGACGACAATTCCGACCTGTATCACTGGTTCTTTTCGGTTCCGAATGAGGTTGCTGAACCATTTATTGAGGGAAACGACCGAAGAGTAATTACCAAGGTGAATGGAACAGTCAAATACCATTGCGCTATCTACGGTGATGGTGCAGGTGGTTTCCGCATTCTGCTTAATAGCGAACGCGTAAAAAAACTCAGACTCGTACGTGGCGAAACCATTACTGTTGAATTGGAAAAAGACCGTTCGGAGTATGGAGTTCCAATGAGTGAAGAGCTTCGCGAGGTGCTTGATCAGAATCCGGAAGCAGACGAACTATTTCACAGATTGACCAAAGGCGCACAACGCACCTTGATCTACTGGAGCGATAATGTGAAAAGCTCCGACATCAAGATCAGGCGCGCCATCGTAATGACAGATCACTTGGTAAATCAAGGTGGAAAGCCCGATTTCAAACTGCTGAACGTAGAAATGAAGGAAGCAAATCAGGCTGCCAAACGTTTGTGAGGTCTTATCTTTAGCCACATGGCTTCCAAGAAATTGCCCAACATCAGCCCCGAACTGCGCAAGCAGATATTGGATGAAGACCCAAAGGCTTTCTCAAAAATACTTCCGTCCGTCAAGCACGTTCGTCTGATCGTTCACGAAGTGATTTTCGGTACCGATACCACTTGGGGAAAGCGCTTTGATGTGGTACTGCTTTGGGCCATTTTGTTCAGTCTCGTGGCCATCATGCTCGAAAGCGTGCCTGATATTCGAGAAAAACATGGTGATATTCTCCTCATTCTCGAATGGTTCTTCACGGGCATTTTCACCTTGGAATACCTGATGCGAATTTGGGTGACACACAAACCGAAAGCCTACGTTTTCAGCTTTTTTGGTGTCATCGATTTTTTAGCGGTCATTCCTACCTACATCAGTCTTTTCGTGGCAGGCAGTCACTTCTTGCTTGTTATTCGGGCAATACGGTTGCTGCGCGTTTTCCGGATTCTGAAACTGGTTCGTTATCTTAAAGGAGCACAGCTTATTGGCGCAGGTCTGAACGCCAGCAAAGAGAAGATCTTCGTATTCCTCGCTGCAGTTGTCACCTTAGTGGTCATTCTTGGTACGCTCATGTACATGATAGAAGGTGGCGAGAATGGTTTTGATAGCATTCCGCGCAGCATCTATTGGGCAGTTGTAACGCTTACAACGGTCGGTTATGGCGATATCGCACCGGGAACCATACTTGGGCAGTTTGTAGCTTCATTGATCATGATTCTCGGTTACAGCATCATTGCCGTTCCCACTGGAATTGTGAGCGCAGAAATGAATCGCGCTTCCAAAGATGATTCGCGAGCCTGTTCGCGTTGTGGCGAAACTTCGCACTACGAAAACGCGCGCTTCTGTCATAAATGCGGGGAACGTTTCGTTATTGATACATGATACGTTTCGCGTCTATACTTTTTCTTCTCTGCTTTTCTCTTCTCGCGAGAGCACAAAAACCCGAACCACTTTTCATTGGCGATAAGGCTCCGAACATTCTTGCACTTGATCAATTTGAGAAGCGCGTTTCGCTGAAAGACCAACTCGAAAATGGCCCCGTTATCGTAGTGTTCTATCGAGGGCAATGGTGTCCGCACTGCAACAGGCACATGAGTAATATTCAAGATTCGTTACAGATGATTCTTGCCGCAGGCGCTTCTCTTATTGCCATTACGCCAGAAAAGGGTGAAAGAATTGAAAAGACGGTTGAGAAAAGTGGCGCAACGTTCAGCATCGTTTATGATGAGAACCATCGCATTATGGATGATTATCACGTCACCTTTAAACTCAGCGCTTGGAAACGTTTCATATACGGAATTGCCGGCATCAACATCAACAAAGCAAGTGGAAACAAGGACAGTGCGCTGCCGGTTCCCGCCACCTACATCATTGCCAAAGATGGAACCATTTTCAGTTCACACTTCAACGAGGATTACACGGAAAGAATGCCCATAGAGGATATGCTTGACATACTCGCGAGCATGAAATGATCAGTTCTTCTTCACTACCTGTCTGATGATCACCTTTCCTCCTGTAGATAGATGAAAATAGTAGCGACCTGCAGGCAATTCTGTTCCTAAGAACGTGAGTTTGTGCTGACCTTTCGTGTAAACTTGATTAGCAATAGTTGCCACTTCCTGTCCCAAAATATCGAACACGCGAAGTTCTACTTTGCCGCTTTCCGGTAAGGCCAGGTGGATGGTGATTTCGGCAATGAACGGATTGGGCGCAAAGGCCAATCGTAAAACCGGAACGACTTCCATTATCTGCAAAAGCGGACGGTTCCTCCCAGACTGAAAACTGTTGATCGGAGATTTGATTGTCCGACTGTCCGAACAAATTGAATGCAGAAAACGTAAGCAATCCTGCCAGTTGTAGACCTTTTCCCATGATGTTGACTTTTTCCCATTCTAAATTTAGGTCATTAGTCAATTGAATAGGAGTCACTAACTTGCTTTGTTTTTCGGTTTTGTTGCGAATTCTAGTAATCATATCACTGTTCTGCCTATTTAGCGCAGATCTGGCGCTCGGGCAGATCGCGTGTCCTGCCATGGGGCTAACGCAGGTGAATGTGAACAAAGGCCGCCAACTCAGCGGATTCAACTCTGCGGTGAGGCACGGTAGAAAAAGTGCCAGAATGGGCGATTTTTTCACGGCAAAGAAGAAAGGCGGTGCTGGATTTTCGGGTAAAGATCCGTTTGCATTCAAGACGAAAAAATCAACAAAAAGCAAAGAACATTCAGAATTCAGCACGCGCACGAGCAGGCAGAGATTGTTCCGCGATTATGATGAATTTGCAAGCAGATCAAGCGGCCGAGGTCGTTTTAATGTTAAGGACGAATTTGCATCTCGGAGCACGAAAAAAGGCCGTTTTAGAAGCTACGATGAGTTTGCCACACGCAGTAAACGCAGCAAGCAATTCCGCGATTTTGATGAATTCGCTCACCGAAGTTCAAAACAGAGCCGATCTGACGAAAAGGACGAATTTGCCACTCGCAGCATTCACACAAAACGGGTGAATATCGATTCGCAGTTTGCCGTGCGCTCTACCAGCAAGCGGTTCAGCAAGGGAAAGGAACATAAAGACGAATTCAATTCGAAGAAGAAACGCGTAAAACAAGCACGGTCCGAATACACGCCTTTTGCAAGTTCCACAACGCCATTTGCTGGCCAGAAAAAACATCGCGACCCGCAGCTCGGTCTTTGGGGAGGAACGCTTGGAAATCGATCTGGAAAGGACAGCAGACCAATGTCGCCATTGCCTGAGGCAGAGAAGAAAAAGCCTGATTAGTCTCTTCTCACGTAAAACTTGCTGAAGCCGATTACTTCTATCCTGAAACGGTCATTCCGTTCCATCAATCAGGCAGTTATTTCCTTAATTATCTCTTCGGTTTTACAGAAGATTTCGGCTTTGCTGGAGATTTCGGCTTGTCCGAAGTTTTCGGTTTTATAGACGACTTTGGTTTGGCCGAAGACGTTGGTTTGGCAAATTTGGGCTTGGTAGCTTTTGAAGCTGGGAAGCTTTTAACCTCATCTTTTGTTTTTTCCTCAGAAGGTTCAGCCTTGCCTTTTCCTGCAATCACTTTCAGCATGGAAATCTCCTTGTCTTTCAGAAAGCGCCATTTGCCGCGTGGCAGGTCTTTCTTAGTGAGATTGGCCAAAAGCGCACGGTCAAGTTTTATGACTCCGTAACCGAAATGCTCGAACAAGGGACGCACAAAAGTGTTGCGGCCAGAATGAAACTGAGCGCCAAGCTGCGTTCCGTCTTCAACTTCTTGCACATAATTGACCACATCCGGTTTTACCATACCGAACTCTTCTAGGGTAACTCCGGCCATCATGGTGTCAATGTCCTTTCCTTCCATCGGTTTGTCGAGAAAAACGTGATAGATCTGCTTCACCTTTGTGGTTGGATTGGTCAGTTTTTTTGCCAGATCGCCATCATTGGTAAAAAGAAGCAGACCCGTTGAATCGCGCTCTAAGCGACCAACTGGATAGATACGTTCCTTGCAGGCTTTCTTCACAAGATCCATCACTGTTCTACGGCCTTTTTCGTCCGTTACATTGGAAATGAATCCTTTTGGTTTGTTGAGCAGCACGTAGCGAAGCTCTTCTCCTTGAAGCACTTTTCCTTCAAATTCAACCTTATCATCTAATTGCACCCGAAGGCCCATTTCCCGAACGATCTTGCCATTTACTTTGATCTTTCCGGTAGATATCAATTCATCGGCTTCGCGCCTTGAGCAAACGCCCGCTTTGGCCACATACTGATTCAGCCTTGGCAGCGTACTTTTCTTTTCCTCTCCTTCAGGTCGTTTTTTGCCTTTTCCGCCAAGCGGTGCTTTGCCCGATGTTGGTCTAGGCGCAAATCTTCCCGTTGATGGACGTTCTGGGCGTTCGGGGCGTTTGTCTTCTTCTGTTGGCTTGGCTCTAAATGCTTTGAATGGTGTTTCCTTAGAACCACGGCCAGCGGCACTATCATCACGATTCTTTTTGCCGAATGGCTTTTTTCCTTGATCTCTCATTGTGCGAGCAAAGATAGATTAGGCAAGTGGATAGAACGCGTCTTCTATATGATCGAGTTTTGCTTGCGCAGAAGTAGCAACAACAGATATCACATCGAAGCGTGCTTCGAGTTCCAACTCGTGCTGTTGCAGAAAATCGTTGGCGGCTTGAATGATTCGTTTTTGCTTGCTGATGGAGACGGCTTGGCTCGGATCTCCGAAATAATCTGTTGACCGTGTTTTTACCTCCACAAACACGATGGTTTCTCCAATTCTAGCTACAATATCGAGTTCGTTTCGGCCGCTGCGCCAATTCTCAGCCAAAATGGAATAGCCTTTTTTCTGTAGCAATGCTACCGCGAGGTTCTCCCCTTTCTCTCCGAGTTGGTTGTGTTGGGCCATGGCGATTCAATATCCAAATTTTGTGTGGATTGACAAGAATGCAAACGTTTGCGGATCGGGTCGGAGCTGGCAGGTTGCGTGCGTTAGGGATGGAAGCGGCATCCTTTTTTCATTCACTTGTGCTTCGAGAACCTCAGCGCCCGTTTTGAAAAAAGATAGAGCGGACAGCCCGACCCCGATTTTTCATCGGGGGACCGCCCAAAACAATATTTAGCCTTTTGGGAAACTTTTGGGGCGCGTATCTCGTAAGCCGCCCATCTGTAACAGGAAACGCACAAAAAATAATCTCATGCGAATTCAGAAATTGTTGGCCGCTGGCCTATTGACCATAGCATCTTTTGGTGTTTTTGCCCAGGGTTTTGAGGGCTCCATTTATTTTACCAAATCGAACATGATGGACGTGACGCAATACGCGTATCATGTGAAAGGAAACATGGTTCGGATTGACGAAATGGTGGAAGGAAGCGACAAATTGGTGGCCACGCTTTTGGTTGATCTGGAAAAAGGTGAAATGATCGCTTTGAGCCACGAACGGAACTTGTATATGAACCGTCCGAGTAAGATGGACAGCGACAAACCGCTAACGGGTTTTGAAGTGATTGAAGGTCAGTTGGAGCGTTCTATTCACAGCATGAACTGTTCTCAGTATCGTGTGAAGAACAAGGCTGCAGATCGCGAAGTGATGTATTGGGTAACAGAGGGCGATTATTCATTTTTCCCGAAGCTGTTGAAGATCTTGGCCCGAAAGGATAACTTCTCTACTTACTATCTGGAAATGCCTGATCTGGACAAAAAACTTCCGCTAATGGCGCAGGAAAACACGCTTCTGAGAGAGAAGAAAGGTTTCTTGCAAGTAGATAAGATTGAGAAGAAAAAGCTTGACGATGCGTTATTCAAGATTCCAGCGAACTTCGAAAAGGTAGAACGCTAATTACGATACGTATTGGAACTGTGAGCCGCTGTCCGTTATTCGGATAGCGGCTTTTTTGCCTAAAATAAGTGCGCGATTATCGTCAATGTGCCCTGCAGGGAAGTTGAAACAGACGGGATAATTGTATTCTTCCACCGCTTCGCGAATAATCTCTTCGGCCGTTTTTCCGAATGGAATCGTATTGTCTCGCATATCGCTCATGCCACCAACGATGAGACCTTTCAGATCTGCCAGTTTTCCGCTTCGCTTGAGGTTCATCATCATGCGATCGATGTGGTACATGTATTCGTCCAGATCTTCGAGAAACAGGATTTTTCCGTTTGGGTTGATGTCTGATTTCGAACCAAGAATGGAATAAAGTACAGAGAGATTTCCGCCCACAATTTCCCCTTCCATTTCGCCTTTCCTGTTGAGTGGATGTGACGGAAAACTGTAGCTAGGAAGTTCGCCTTTCAGCGAATTGATAAGCGTGGTTATCTGCACGTGGTCTTCTGGCAGCGCCTTCATGCTCAAGGGCATTGAACTGTGCAACGTGGCAACGCCAAAATTCTGGTTGATATGCGCATGCAGCACGGTAATGTCGCTGAATCCGCAGAGCCATTTCGGATGCTTGACGAATTCCGAGAAATCGAGTTTATCGATGATGCGCACCGTTCCGTAACCGCCACGCGCGCAGAGAATGGCGTTGATGTCGGGATCATCCAACATGCGTTGCATATCAGCAGCTCGGTCATCGTCACTTCCCGAATACTGATTTTCGGCTCCGAACATGCGTTGCCCAGTGCGAACTGTGAAACCTGCATCAGCCAACACGCCAATGGTCGGTTCTACTTCTTCCCATGTGAGTTTTCGTGCTGTAGCGACTATTCCAATAGTGCTTCCGGGTTTGAGAAATGGAGGTTCGATCATGCCGTGGTTGAATGCTATCTTTGCGCCCTCAAAATAAACGCTTTGACTGCATACAAACGACATCTCATTACAGCCGCATTGCCTTACGCCAACGGCCCCATCCATTTGGGTCATTTGGCGGGCGCTTATCTGCCATCCGACATCTACGTTCGGTACATGCGATTGAAGCGCGAAGATGTGTTGTTCGTTTGCGGTTCGGACGAACACGGAGCGGCTATCACTATCCGTGCGAAAAAAGAAGGCGTTTCCCCACAGGAAATCGTAGATCGATATGATGCGATGTGTAAGAAGTCTTTTGCCGAATTCGGCATCGATTTCGACATCTATCATCGCACTTCTTCGGAGTTGCATAAGGAAACGGCCTCCAACTATTTCTTGGAATTGCTGGAAAAAGAAGCGTTTGAAGTGCGCGAAAGCGAGCAGTATTTTGATGAGGAAGCTCAGCAATTTTTGGCCGACCGATACATCACGGGAACGTGTCCGAAATGTGCGAACGATAGCGCTTATGGCGATCAGTGCGAGAAATGTGGAAGTGCACTCAGCCCAACAGATCTTATCAATCCGAAATCGACCTTAAGTGGAAATCCACCTGTTCTGCGAACCACTACGCACTGGTATTTGCCGATGCAAGACCACGAAAAGTGGTTGAAGGAGTGGATAAACGAAGGAACGCTTGACGGCAAACCGCATCACAACCCGAAAGACTGGAAAAACCACGTGGTCGGGCAATGCAATTCGTGGATTGATGGCGGATTGCAGCCGCGCGCCATGACCCGCGACCTTGATTGGGGTGTACCTGTCCCTGTTGAAGGTGCCGAAGGAAAAGTGCTATATGTATGGTTGGATGCCCCCATCGGCTACATCAGTGCCACCAAGCAATGGGCGGCCGATAACGGCAAGAATTGGGAGGATTACTGGAAGAAGGAGGAAACCAGATTGGTTCACTTCATCGGCAAGGACAACATCGTTTTCCATTGCATCATCTTCCCCATTCTGCTGAAAGCACATGGCGAATACATTCTGCCTGAGAACGTTCCTGCGAACGAATTCCTGAACCTGGAAGGGCAGAAACTTTCCACCTCACGAAACTGGGCGGTCTGGTTGCACGAATATTTGGAGGAATATCCAGACAGGATTGATGCGTTGCGTTACGTCATCACATCCATTCTCCCTGAGAACAAAGACAGCGAATTCACGTGGAAGGATTTTCAAGCTAGGAACAATAACGAGCTGGTCGCCATTTTGGGCAACTTCGTGAACCGTGCTGTGGTGCTAACGCACAAGTATTTCGATGGAAAAGTTCCAACCGCAGATTTCGACCAAGATGTTCTGAATGAAGTGACTTCTCATTATGAGAAAGTCGCCAGCAACCTTGATAAATTCAGCTTCCGCCAAGCATTGGCCGATGCCATGAATGTGGCTCGCATCGGCAACAAATACTTGGCTGATAATGAGCCTTGGAAAACCATCAAAACCGATGAGGTTGCTGCCCAAAAGGTCATTTCAACCTCATTGGTCATAGCTGAACATTTGAAGAACGTGATTGCTCCATTCCTTCCGAATACCTCGGAAAAGCTGGCGCATATTCTGAATGTTTCTGCTTCAAATTGGAGTGCTGAAAGCACGATTTCCGCAGGTCATCAATTGAACGCAGCCGAATTGCTTTTCACCAAGTTTGAGGATGAAGAGGTAGAAAAACAAGTGGAGAAACTGAAGCAGGCTTCGGCAGCTACACAAACCGTCACCTTGGAACCAGCCAAACCTGAAACCACGTTTGAAGACTTTCAGAAACTTGACATTCGAATTGCCACGATCATCGAAGCAGAGAAAGTCGCCAAGACCAAGAAACTCCTCAAACTGAAGGTTGACACAGGATTTGATCAACGAACAGTTGTTTCGGGCATTGCCGAATTCTATTCTCCAGAAGAGATCATCGGAAAACAAGTTTGCTTACTTGCCAATCTTGCGCCACGAGCCATTAAAGGAATTGAAAGCCAAGGAATGATTCTGATGGCTGAAAGTCCGGACGGGAAGCTATCTTTTGTACTGCCGAACCAAGCAGTTGTAAACGGCAGTTCGATAAGTTAGATCTGCCTATTTTTGCCGCGCCTTTGGCAATGGCCCCGTAGTTCAATGGATAGAATAGAAGTTTCCTAAACTTTTGATAGCAGTTCGATTCTGCTCGGGGCTACCAAACCGGACAACTCCAATTTTTCATGGATTGTCCGGTTTTCTTTTTCCCTGAAACCCTTGTCAATACTGAGACACAGAGCGACTGCTTGATTGATTTTCGGGGTTCGACATTTTTTTCCGTCAAACTCGATCATTTCAGGAAATATCGAACTCAACAAGCGAATCTTAGCCTCAGCATCCGCCTTTTTGTACCCTTGACCAAGGCTCTCAATGGTTGAGACGGCTTTTTCAATAAGATTCGTCTTGTCAGATGCATCTTCACGAAACTTCCGAAGTTCGTTTTGAGCCTCTTGTTTTGCTTGTGAATAACGTGACCGCATGGTCATGTAGTCATCCGTAGAGATCACATTATCGGCTAAATTATCCTGTAGTCTTTCTATTCTTTCTTCTTGTTTGGATATGATTTCCTGAAGCTTTTTAATCTCCACCTTTTTTGATTTAACATCGCCGTTCAACAAGCGCTTAACAATTTCCTCAAAAATCTCCTTGCTTGACCGAGAGAACCTCATACTATCAAGTATTTCTGTGATGGCGTCATTTACCATCTCTGTCCGATACCGCTCCTGATGACAATGATTACAGTGGTAATAGGCATAGCGTGTTCCCATCTTTCCTCTTGAGTGACTACCTGTCAACTTCTCGCCACACGATGAGCATTTCAATATTCCGCGTAGGGGAAGCACTTCGTTCTGAATGGACGATGAGACCCGCTTTTTCGGCTGGTTTCCGCTAAGCACCTCCTGAACTTTGAAATACAGTTCTTCGGAAATAAGTCCATCATGATTGCCTTCAATGATCTTGTGAGGTTCATTGTCGAATGCTGGGACCTCAATCTTCCCGATGTACATTGGATTACGAAGCAATTCCGACAATCTGCTTCTACTGATCGGTGTTCCTTTTTTGCTTAATGCCTTCACCACATCGACCTGGGCCGTGCCTTTAGCGACCTGTTCAAAGGCCCACCTGACACTCTCCGACATTTGATTTGGAACGATAATGGGGTTGTTGTTCTCGTCACGGGTGTTCCGATACCCGAACGGAGCGGGTCGACACCATCGTCCGGCTTTAAGCGCTGCACGCATCCCTCCTCGTACTTTGATTGACCTCCTATCATTATCAACCTCAGGTATAGTGAGGTACATGGCAAGGATCAATTTATTCTCTGGAATGGATAGGTCAATTGGCTGCTCGATGGCAAGCACAGTTATGCCCAATTTCTTCAATTGCCTGATAACTGCATATGCATCTTCCATGTTCCTTGAGAACCTGTCCCAAGAAGTGAACAACAACTCGTCTATTTTCCCTTTGTTCCTTTTTGCATATTCAAGGAATTGAATGAACGCAGGACGATTGAAGTCCTTGGCTGAGTGATCTTCCTTAAAAGAATAGACCACTTCCATGTTATTATACGCACAGTATTTCTCCAACGCATCAATCTGTATATCTAGGCTATATCCCTTTGCCTGTTCGTCACTTGATACACGGGACATGATGGCTACGCGCTTTCTCATCTTCGTTGTTTTTCAGGTTAGTAATAGTAATTGTTGCCACTTCTGTGAGAAAATCGATCATCGACTTCAATTCGTCATCAGTGTATTTCTTTTCCGTTTCACTTAATAGTTCTCTGCATTCTTTTAGGGTTAACATTATCAATCACGATGCATCCTGCTCTGTTTTTCCAGTAGCCAGATACGTGTATCAATAGGTCTGATGCGTTCAGTACCATCATTTCAATTTTACTTTTCTAGTGTTTTCACAATGAACGATCTTTCCATGTTGGGTTTTGATTGTGATATCCTGATAACCATCGTTGAGTATCAGTTCCAACAGACGGGCTTCCCTCTCAAGTTTCTGACCTTTCTTGATCTCTAAAAGGTCCATCTCATGGTTCTTATCAAACCTTACAACGACAGAAATCAATTCATCTTCCCGAAGCGCCTGAAGTACATTTGCTTCCTCATCCGATATGATCATCAGTTGACCGTGCAGGATATCGACATCCGAAAGCACCAACACTTCGGATAATACTTCACTGAGACTTATGCTCACGAAGGATCTAGAGAATAGCCCCGTGATTTCGTCCTTGTCATATACCCCATCGTGTAACATCAGCGGATTGAAGACGATACCCTTACCCTGATGATCAATTAAAAAGGAAAAAGGGGTCTGAAAGAACAAGGAATGGATGATGAACAGTTCCAACAGATTCCCAGAGGCGACCTCTTTAGTGAACAAGGCTTCAACGACTGTTTTACGATCTACCCGTTCCAAAAACTGTTTAAATCGTTGAGTATCCTCTTTGATTCCATCCATATCCTTTACCATCTCGAAAAGACGTGACGGATTGAACTCCTCCATGTGATCGGATAATGAACCGACCATGAGGTCATCTTTGAACGCTTTGATCACCGAAAGAGGAAAATTGTACTCGCGCATCTTCTCAATGAACTTAACCCAAACGAATTCCGTCAACGAGAAACGATGCATCCTGTTTGCTTCCGGTTTGACCATCAAAAGGTCCTTCCTATTCCAATCAGTCAAGATCTTTGGATGAATTCCCGTATCGATGACTCGGTATGGTCGATCCTCCAATCTCACTTTGAGTTCCGGTAGATCTACAGTGGATGAAACAATCCTATTTAGAATTGACGAAAAGGTCATAAAGTGAATGTTGTCTGCCATCGATATTACATGTTATAACCCAAAAGTATTATAAAGTTTTTCGTCTCTCAAAAAAAAGTACTGCATTTGGTCGACCGAAAAGAAGTAGTACCAATTGACGGCAGGTGGAAATCAGAAAGCATGGTCATTGTATAAATCTGCTTGACCGATCAGTTCCGGACCGGGCGCTCCGGGCCGAACGATAAAGCCTTCCGAAAAGCACATACGCATCTAAACCTTCGCTACTAACTCTATGTCAAATTTTAGAACCTGTCCATTTTTTCAACCGAACAGCATCAAAAGATTGAAAAGAGAACAGCCTTTTGTTGCCAGAATTGAATTCAAGTATCAACGCTGGGGATTCTCTAAAAAGTCAACTGAATCGAAGCGAAATATGTGATTACCAGTGGTAAAAATCTGAACGACCAAAAAACGGGAACTGGGAAGCAAGTGAAAATACAATTAGATTCATTCATAAATCCAACGGTACCAGTGCTGGATTCCCGAAGCGGATTTGAAGCGAAAGATGTCATTACCAGTGTCTAAAGGCTCTACGACCAAAAAACACGAACACTGGTAACCAGTGAAAATACAATCAGATCATTTATAAATCCAACGGCACCAGTGCCGGATTCCCAAAGCTCATTGAATGTCCTGATCGCATACGACACTGCTCAGAATAGCATCATGCCAGAATTTGACGCGGTCGGCCCGGGCCGGAGCATTGAACTTTGCAGGAACAACGGTTTCTCAAGATCTGGCTTCAAATCCCAACACTGGTGTTCATATGAAATGTAAACGGATTTGAAGCAAAATTTGTCATTACCAGTGTCATGACGCTACAATCGAAAAACATAAGCACTGGTAACCAGTGAAAACACAATCAGATCTCTCTAAAACTCAACCGTACCAGTGCCGGATTTCCGAAGCTCATTGAATGTCCTGATCGCATACGACACTGGTCAGAACAATATAATGCCAGAATTTGACGCGGTCGGCCCGGGCCGGAGCATTGAACTTTGCAGAAAGATCGGTTTCTCAAGATCCGGCTTCAAATTCCAACACTGGTGTTCATATGAAATGTAAGCGGATTTGAAGCGAAATATGTCATTACCAGTGTCTAAAGGCTCTACGACCAAAAAACACGAACACTGGTAACCAGTGAAAACACAATCAGATCACTCTAAAACTCGACCGTACCAGTGCCGGATTTCCGAAGCTCATTGAATCTCCTGATCGCATACGACACTGGTCAGAACGATATAATGCCAGAATTTGATGCGGTCGGCCCGGGCCGGGCCGAATTTGATACGATTGTTCCGCATTATCTGATTCTCTGTCTAAAACCCACGTTCCGGACGATTATCGACCGCTATTATATTCGGAGGGATTGTCCGAGAATACTGGACGGATCAAGTTGTAGTCCGAACAATGTTGTTTTTTCTTAAATTCATCTTCTGATGGAACATGTGACCGTATTATTCAAACGCGAGCAGCATCGCAACACCGATGTTCTCAGTATGTATATGCCTCAAAATGCTGGACTGAATGAAGTTGCCAAGAAGCTTGGTGGAACTTACAGCAGTAGCAAGAAAATGTGGTGGCTACCTTGGAGCAAGCAGATAACCAACACCGCTTTTAGGGCCTTTAAGGGCAAGGCAACGGTTGATTATTCTGCGCTGCGCGTAGAGAAAAAAGAGAAAAATGAAGAAAAGGAAAAAGGTGGTGTTTCGCTGAGGAACGAAGCGCCTCCTATAGCTACAAACGAGCCCCTTCGTAGCTCAGGGAAACAAGAAGGTGATAAGAAGAAGGTAAATTGGACCAAGTCTCAGCTTGATGCCATGTGGGCCATGGCCGACCTGATGAAATTGAGACGCTACAGCCCACGTAGTTTTGATATGTACGGCTACCGTTTCAAACAGTTTTTGGCCGCACACCCCAAGCAAGACCCAGACAGCATAAGCCCCGAGCAGATAAGGCAATATGTGCTTAAACTGGTGCAGCAGAAGAACTATGCCGCCAAAACCCAGAAACAACTGGTGGCAGGCATCCAATTCTATTACACAAAAGTGCTTAGGCGTCCGAAAGAACAATATGATATTCCTACACCACGAAAGGAATATAAACTACCCGTGGTGGCCAGCGAAGAGGAGATTGTACGGATGTTGGTGGCTGCCAATAACCTAAAGCACCAGTGCATTATCGGGCTGATATACAGTGCCGGGCTGCGCAGGGCAGAACTCACAGGCATGCGGATAGTGGATATCGATTTCGACCGCAAGCAAGTAATGATACGCGGAGGAAAAGGAAAGAAAGACCGCCTTAGCCTGCTTAGCGACCGCATAGCCATTGCCCTACAGAAGTACATAAGAGAATATCAGCCCACCTATTGGCTCTTTGAAGGAAGGAACAGAACCCAATATTCGGGCGAGAATATCGGTGCCATCGTTTCTAAAGCGCGCAAAACGGCTGGCATTCAAAAGAGCATATCGCCCCATGTGCTTCGGCATAGTTTTGCTACCCACTTAATGGATAAGGGAACAGATACGCGCTACATTCAAAAACTACTGGGCCATGCAAGCCTAAAGACCACTGCGATATACGCTCATGTCAGTACAAAAGACTTGAACAAGATAGTAAGCCCTTTAGACCGTATTTTTAATGATAGAGAGCTGAAAAACAATAAATTAGCAGCACCAACTCGAAAGGCGGATATGAATGGTATAACTGATATCCCCTAGTTGTGGTTAATACTAAAGAGCATGAAACAAACCTTAACTCTAATTTGCATCGTTTGCCCATTTTTTCTGTTTGCTCAGACGGCAAACCACTTTGAAAATGAAAGTTCAAGGTGGTTTGTAGCCGAATCTTACGGAAAT
>JAIPBM010000046.1 GCA_021739695.1 Flavobacteriales bacterium
TCAACTTCATCGGCAAACATGGCGCGCATGTGTTCTGCATCGTCAAACGTGAAACTTGACGTGAGATACAAAGGCACGCTGTGTTCTAAATGAGACGACTTTTCGGCCTGCGTTCTTATTGCATCGGTTTCAAACTGATAGCTAAAGCTTGGTTGAGGTAAAGATCTGAAGAATCAAGCAGGTTCATTTTTCGATACGCCAAACCGAGCGTATTGAGCACCCGGATGTCTATTCCAAACAGCGTATCGCGCTCGGCCTCCTTCAAAGCTCGGCCAAAGTATTTCTTGGCCCCTTTCAGGTCATTATATGAATAATAGGCTGTGCCGAGAAGTAGTTCAAATACCGTTCAATAGGATGTCGATATCCTCTATGTAGGGTTTCAGAGGCATCGGTAAGCAGATAGAGTCCCATGTCTGCTTTCCCCCTTGTGTCTAATAGCTGACTTCCAAGCAGCCAGGAGTACAGAAACACTTCCCAAGATTTTCCGGATTTCTTTATCTCTTCAAATCGATGCTCCAATAATCGGATGCGTTTCATCCGATCTGTATGAAGAATTTGAACAACCAAACGCATGTATCGCAGCTCTCTGACCAGATCTTGGTCATCATGCTTTTTGGCGAACCGACCTACATCTGCAAGAACCTGTTCAACTACCACCGTGTCTAATTGTGGCAAAACGAGATTATTGTCGTAGAATCCGTGCAGAAGCTTATAACGTTCTGCGTGCGTTTTATTCAGCAACGAATCGTTGAGTGGTATGCCCATCTGTTGCCGAATGGTCTGCGCCTCCGCAAAGCCGAAGGAAAGCAAAAGGAAGATCAGAATTCGAAGCACGGTTCTCGGGTTGCCAAAATGGACTGGCGATAAATACAACGCTATTTAACCGTGTTGAATAATGCCAGAACCAATCAAGCTACTAAGTAACTCTATTCGCTGGTATTTTAGACTGCGATGTGTGGTACAAGAACGCCACGATGGATATCAACCAAAATAAATGTCAAACCACCAAAATAAATGACGCACTCGCGCTGTGTCTCAGTATTGACGCAGGTTTCAGCGAAAAAAAACCGGACACTCCCTGAAAAATTGGAAGTATCCGGTTGGGTGGTACCAGCTGGGGTCGAACCAGCGACACACGGATTTTCAGTCCGTTGCTCTACCAACTGAGCTATGGTACCTCTTTTGAGGGCTGCAAATGTAAAAATATTTCGAATTCAACATAGGCAATTTTAATATCCGAAAAGTGGGTTCGCTACCTTTACACACGAATGAACTTGGCAATTGACATCGGAAACTCACGGATCAAGTGGGCGCGTTTTGATCATAAGGACGTGATAGAATCAGGAATGACGCCTGAATCGGACCTGAATGCACTCATGTCGTTGATCACATTTCACGCAGAAGATGACATCACCATTTCGAGCGTGATTCAACTATCATCTGATTTTGCATCTTTCTGCCAGTCTAAAAATGCCTTGATGATCAACTCAAGCACTCCTGTTCCGATCGTTAATAAATATAGTTCGCCAACAACCTTGGGAATTGATAGACTATGTGCAGCCATAGGCGCCAAAAGCTTATTTCCAGGCAGTCCGGTTCTCTCCATTGACATTGGCACCTGTATCAAATATGAATTCATAACAGCAAATGGCGAATACGAAGGCGGAAATATTTCTCCTGGCCTTCAAATGAGATTCGCCTCACTGAACAATTACACTTCCAAACTGCCAGCGCTTAAACCAGAGAAAATAAATGGCCCCATTGGTCGTTCGACCAATGATGCGCTGAGATTAGGCGTTCAGCAAGGAATGATGTTTGAAATTCAGGCAATGATCGAGACCATGCAAACGTTACATCCAAACTTAAAAACGGTAGGAACCGGTGGCGATCTACCCTTTTTTGTAAATGAACTTAAAACTCACATCTTTGCGGATCTTTTGCTCGTCCTACGAGGCATAAATGAAATTTACCTACATAATTCCTAGCTCGGCCATCCGAACACTGATAGTCTTTGTCCTATGCGGATGGAGTCTTTCTGCGGTAAGTCAACCTGCAAACAATTCTCCCTACGCCAGATATGGACTAGGCAATTTGAACAACGGCTCCAACATCCGCTCTTCTGGCATTGGTGGAATGAGCATTGCTATGCGTGAGGACAGCATCCCGTATCTGGTCAACTTCCAGAATCCGGCATCTTATACATCCATCGGATTTACAGCTTTTGATGTGGCAGTTTATGGCAACATTGCTACAATCTCTTCAGCTACTGCATCACAAAATGTGAACAGGGCAAATCTTGCCTATTTCGCATTCGGATTTCCGGTCACAAAATGGTGGGGCGGTGCTTTCGGACTTCGTGAATTCAGCAGTGTGAATTATTCTGCAACCGATTCTAATGTTGACACAACAGGCGCATTCGGAACAGACGTTGGGGATGAATTCAAATATGATTACAAATTCCAAGGAAATGGAGGCATCAATCAGTTCTTCGTAGGTGTGGGCCTCAAACCTTTCAAGAATTTTTCTGTCGGAATCAACGCTTCCTACCTGTTCGGAAGGATAAACCGAATCCAGCGATTGGAATTCAGCGATGCCAATTATTTCAATGTGAAAACAGAACGATACACGGATGTTGGCGGATTTTATGTCGATTACGGACTTCAATATACTTTGGCTGTAAAGGGTGGGAAAGACGTTCTGACCTTTGGATCAACCTTCGCGCACCCGATGAAAGTGAGAGCAAACAGCACCTTGCTTGGTCGCACTTACACGCTCACTACTTATGGAGAAGACCTTCATAGAGACACGGTCATTTATAACGTCATTAAAGGTGGTAGCATAACCATGCCATGGAAATATGGCTTTGGTGTAAGTTGGAAAAAGGGAGAGAAATGGCTTTTTGGTGTAGAGCATTCGCAAGAACTTTGGAGTACCTATAAAGACGCCTATGGCAAAAATGATTCGCTTGCAGATGCCTGGAAAACATCCGCAGGAATTGAATTCAAACCTTCTGTTCCAGAAACCAATCGTGGATTTTTCGCCTACTTCGGTAAGATGCATTATCGCATTGGCGGATATTATTCCATGAGCCAATACAAGCTCAAAGGAGTACAACTTCCACAATATGGCATGACTCTTGGCTTTGGGTTCCCAATGAGAAGAATCAGAGCAGGAGGAAACAAGTACGTGCAGAGTATGATAAACTTTGCAGTAGAATGGGGACAACGCGGTACTACAAGCCGTTCGCTTCTACTCGAAAACTACTGGAACTTCAAACTTGGATTCACTTTAAACGATAGATGGTTTATTAAACGCAAATACGAATGATCATGAAACAAAACAGTTCTACACTTACCAACATCCTGATGCTTGTTCTTGTACAACTGCTGCTTATCGGAACGATGAATGGCTATGCGCAGGAGGAGAAATTTGGAGACAATCCAGAAAAATGTAAAGAGAACCTTTCGCTTTACCGTGAATATTATAGACAAAAGAATTATTTCGATGCCATGCCAGGCTGGCGATGGGTATTCGCTAACTGCCCTGAATCATCCAAAAATATTGTCATCAACGGCCCAACACTTGTTGAAGCCTTGCTAAAAGCAAATGAGGCAAACCCTGAGTTGAAGAAAGCCTATTTGGATACCCTTTGGATGGTATATGATAAACGAGTGGAGCTTTACCCGAGTGACAAAGGTTATGCCCTTGGCCGAAAAGGAATGGACATGTACGATTATGCGGAAGATGATTTCACAGATGCATATAATACATTGATGGAGTCTTTGAAGGCAGATAAACTGGAAACAGACCCTTATGTATTGATGAAACTCTATTTGGCAGGCATGAAACAATTGGTTGCCAAAAAAATAGAGATTGATGTAATGTATGACCTCTATGACGAGGTATCAGCAGTTCTCGATGCCCAAAGGAAAAAGATTCCAGCTGATGCCACTGAGGACAACAATTCTGACCTGAAGAAAATCAATCAGGCAGCTGGCATCATCGACCAAAACTTTGAGCGTATTGCTCAAGAAGATCAGTACGTTGGGCTGATGGCTCCTAAAGTCGATGCAACACCAGATGATGCTGCTCTTCTTAGCAAGGTTGTAACCATGATGACCAAGAGAAGTTGGACTGGAAACGACCTGTATCTCAAATCATCTGAACTTCTTTACAAGTTAGATCCATCTGCAACTGCAGCGTATGGTCTTTACGAAGGTCATGCACGTAAAGGAAACGATGCGTTGGCCACCAAGTACTTGGAAGAGTCGGTAAAATTGGATGAAGACAAAAGCTCTAAAGCAGATAAAATGCTGAAACTGGCAAAGGTTTATGGAGCACAGAAGAACTACAGCAAAGCCAGATCAACAGCACAAGATGCTGCTGCCATGAAGGCTGGTTGGGGAGAGCCGTTCATCTACATTGGCGATCTCTATCTTGGCACATCTGCTAGCTGTGGCGACAATGCTTGTAACCAGAAATATGGTATTTGGGCTGCAGAAGATATGTTCGGAAAAGCAAAATCTGTTGACGGATCCATTGCTGATGAAGCCAACAAGAAAATTGCTTCCTGCAAAAAATACTACCCGACAACGAAAGATTGTTTCTTTTATGGCCTTCAGGCTGGAGACAAAGTAACCGTTGGTGGTTGGATAGGTGTTGAGACCACTGCCCGTTTTGTGGACTGATATCCAAAATCGAACTTTCAAAAAAAAGGTAGGAGAACGCTGGTTCTCTTGCCTTTTTCTTTTTGTACTCCTGTTCAGTAGCTGTGTGAACGACATGGAGGAAGTAAGTGCCATTGTGGAAACGGAGCTGAAACCGGTGGAAGTTGCAGAAGACATCCGCATCATTTATTCAGATTCTGCCATTTTGAAGGTGATTCTCGAAGCCAAGCACTTGGAGCGATTTTTAGGTGAAAATCCATACCTTGAAATGACTGACGGAGTGCATGTAAGGTTTTTCAATCCCGATGGAACGGTGGAATCTGAACTTCGCTCTAACTATGCCATCAGTTACCAGAATTCCGATGTTATGGAAGCAAAGGAAAATGTGGTAGTGGTAAATAAGAAGGGAGAAACGTTGAATACGGAACATTTGATCTGGGAAAAGAAGACGGAAAAGATCCGAACAGAAGAATTTGTGAAGATCACAACCGAGGATGAAGTTATCTTCGGCCACGGGCTCGAATCCAATCAGGATTTTACCAAGTATCGAATCAAAAAAATTAAAGGAACCATAAATCTGAAAGATGCTAAGAGTACTGAAGATCCTTGAAATGGCATGGCTGCTGATCGGGTTGTTCTCCATGATCATGGGCGCATACGAATTCAATCAAACTGGTTGGACTCATTCTAAGTGGTTTTTTGGCGGTGCGCTCATCGCTGGTGTGTTCTTCGCATTCAGAAGAAGGCAACGCCTCAAATTTGAGCAGTCCGAAAAGCAACAGGAAAACAAAGACAAGTGAGCTATCTGGTTATCATACTGATCTGTCTTGTGCTATCCGCCTTTTTTTCGGGCATGGAAATAGCGTTTGTATCTGCCAATAGATTCAAAATTGAGGTTGACCGTAAGAAAGGACATCTTTCCGGCTCCATCATTGGTGGTTTTCTAGAACAGCCCTCGCGTTTCATCAGCGCCTTGCTCGTAGGAAACAATATTGCGCTGGTCGTTTATGGTATTACGATGGCCAAAATCCTAGAGCCATGGATTAGGACGTTTACACCTTCCGAATCCATCATTCTAGTTGTACAGACCATTCTTTCTACGTTGCTGATTCTGGTTACCGCTGAATTTTTGCCGAAGGCATTTTTCAGAATAAACCCGAACCGGATGCTTGATCTTTTTGCAGTTCCTGCAAAGGTTTTCTACGTGCTACTTTATCCTCTTGTGTGGGTCATCGACCGTTTTTCCAAACAGATACTTTCTGCCTTATTCAAGGTCAAATTGAATGAGGAGAAAATGACTTTTGGCCGTTCTGATCTGGATGAATACGTGAATGAATTTACCGGAAGTGACGAAGAACATGAGGTAGACAGCGAGATTCAGATCTTCAGAAATGCGTTGAACTTCAGCGATATAAAGGTGCGTGAATGCATGATTCCGCGAACGGAGATCGTGGCGGTGGATATTGACACTGACATCGCTGACCTAAAAGCCAAATTGGTTGACACCGGTCTTTCCAAGATCTTGATCTATCGGGATGAGATAGACAACATCATCGGTTATGTACATTCATTCGAGCTTTTTCAACGGCCTAGCAGCATCAACAGCATTATCCGACCAATTAGCTTAGTGCCGGAAAGTACACGCGTGAAAGACCTTCTGAAACAATTTGGCCAACAGCGCAGAAGTGTTGCCGTGGTTCTGAACGAATTCGGTGGAACCGCTGGAATGATCACCGTAGAAGACATCATCGAAGAGATTTTCGGAGACATTGAAGACGAACACGACAAAGAAGACCTGACGGAAGAGAAATTGAGCGACAATCAGTATCGTCTTTCAGCCAGATTAGAGATTGATTACATCAATCAGGAATTCAATCTCGGACTTCCAGAATCTGATAATTATTCCACCCTTGCAGGCTTCATTATCGAACATCATCAGAGCATTCCCGCTTTGAATGAAGTAATTCGTGTAGGACCGTTTGAATTTACCGTCACACAAGTTGACAGTACCCGTATTGAAGAGGTTTTGCTCACCATTTTGGGCTGACCATACATTTGAACGAATGTTAATGGTATATTAACACCTCATCGCTGTAAGATGTCCAATTTTGCAGCGCAGACAAGCCAAAGATGAAGGATAACCCAACAATCTTAATTGTAGATGACGAGGAAGACATCCTCGAATTTCTCGAATACAATCTTAAGAAAGAGGATTTTGATGTTCATGTGGCCTCTTCGGGTAGAAAAGCCATTGATATCGCTCAAAAAGTCAGTCCAGATCTGATCATCTTGGATGTGATGATGCCCGACCTTGACGGCATAGAAACATGCAAAGAGCTGCGCGATCTTCCAGGATTGAAAAACACGCTGATCGCGTTCCTTACCGCAAGGAATGAAGACTATTCGCAAATTGCCGGTTTTGATGCTGGTGCAGATGACTTCATCAACAAACCAATTAAACCACGCGTGCTGATCAGCCGCATAAAAGCACTGCTGCGCAGAAACAATCCGCTTAACCAAAATCAGGTATTCGAAACCGAATCGGGATTGAAAATAGACCGCAACAAGTACGTAATTGAGCTTGGCGGAAAAGAAATCACGCTTCCTAAAAAAGAGTTCGAACTACTGGCACTTTTGGCTTCCAAACCTGGTCACGTCTTTACCCGCGACAACATTCTGAGCTCTGTTTGGGGCGCTCAGGTTGTAGTTGGCGACAGAACCATTGATGTTCACGTGAGAAAACTCCGAGAAAAGATCGGTGATAAGGCCATTAAAACCGTAAAGGGCGTAGGTTACAAATTCGAGCAGTAACTTTGGGCTAGTGAAAGGCCCTATTCAACGCAATCTTGTTTCCTCTGCCGCCATCGTTATTTCGGTAACGCTTACGGTTGTGCTTGGCATCGTAGACCTCTTTCTATTCGGAGATTTCAATCCGGTGCGTTCGGCCGTCATGCTGCTGATCACGTTAACTGCAAGTTTCCTTATGATCCGCTACGTGGTCAATCAGTTTATTTACGAGAAGATAAAACTGATCTACAAGACCATCCATAACCTTAAAACGCCCAAATCGCAGTTGAAAGGAATGTTGAAAGACGATGGCGATGCCTTAGAAACCGTGAACAAGGATGTGGTTTTATGGGCCGAGAACAAACAACAGGAAATTCAATCGCTGCTTGAGCAGGAAGAATACAGAAGGGATTTTCTTGGCAACGTTTCGCACGAACTCAAAACCCCGATCTTCAATATTCAAGGTTACATCCACACCTTGCTCGATGGAGGACTTGAGGATGAGGAAATAAATAGGAAGTTCCTGATACGCGCAGATAAAAGTGTGGAACGATTGATCTCTGTGGTTGAAGATCTGGACGTGATCTCACGATTGGAATCAGGTCGATTGGAATTGAATATTCAACGCGTAAATATTGTAGAGCTGGCCAAAGAGGTAATGGAAATGGAGGAAATGAAAGCCGATAAGCGCGACATTTCCATTCGTTTCAACGACCGCTACGACAAACCGATCTATGTAATGGCCGATGGCGATCAGATTCGTCAAGTGTACATCAACTTGTTGGACAACAGCATAAAATACGGGTCGAAGGATGGATCGATCAAACTCCGTTTCTACGACATGGACCAGAATATTCTTTGCGAGGTTGCTGATGATGGACCAGGAATTGACCCCAAACATTTACCTCGTCTTTTCGAACGTTTTTATCGCGTTGACAAGGCCAGAGACAGACATGCTGGTGGAACAGGTTTGGGACTTTCCATCGTGAAACACATTATGGATGCCCACAAGCAGACCATTAATGTGCGGTCGCTCACTGGAGAAAATTCGGGCACGACATTCTCATTTACGCTTAAGAAAGCGAAGTGATGAACGCGTCAATTTCAGCTTTGTAGGTTCCGCTGCTTTGGGTTTCAAACCCGCTGAAACCATCTTTAGCGTCCCACGCTTTTTGCAGATTGAACATGCTTTGTCGCATCATTTGATGTGTTCTATCTCGATGGTACTTGTTGGCCAGATACTCCTGTTCGGTCTGTCCGGGCGTAGGAACAAAAACAGCCTGCTTGCCCAAAGCCGCCAGATCCATAATGGTGGAATAGCCTGAACGGGAAACCACCAATCGCGCAGCGGCCATTTCCTGTTCCAACTGCGCAGCATTCAGATGCGATACGATTCTCACCTTCCCTTCCACTCTATCTACTGCTGCATCCGGTGTTCCCAAAACGGCAACTGCCGAACCATCAAACTTCTTCAACTGATTCAAAACCAATGTTTCGAATCGCGTGCGCTGCGGTTCTGGTCCTGAAATAATGACGAGAACATCCGTTCTCAGCTCAATATGCGATGCTTGAAACCGTGAAAGTGGACCAATGAACTTTCCATTTCTAGGAACAGGAAATCGATGAGATAGATCACCGGAAAGTCCGTTCACTTCCGAATCTGGAATCCACAGCACCGAAAACTTCCGCATGTAATCGACATGCATCCTATACAACATGAGCTCAAAAAAAGGAGCCTTGATCATGACCTGATGGGTCATGTAAACACAAGGAATCCTTTTGGTATGAAGTCCGAAGCGATTATCTGAAATGACGGCATCCAACTGTAGCTCATCAATCAGCTTATCAAGTTCAACATGTTCTTCCTTTATTCTTCTTAGAATGTGCGGGGTCGATTGGAACATTTTCCAAGCCATGCCGCTTCCTTCAGGATAGGAAATGTTGTAGCCTTCAAAATTGATGGATTCTACATTAGGAAATTCAGCCTTAAGAAGCGCCAGTGGCCTGCCAGATGCTGCAATAATGGGCTGATGTCCGGTATCCGAAAGATGACGGATAATTGGAATGCAGCGTGTTGCATGACCCAAACCCCAATCGAGAGGAGCTATTAATATCCGCTTGCCCATAATTATGTCGCAAAATGATAAAATTCGACCAGTGAATCACCTGATAGCCAAGAATAAACATTGGATGCGTGTACTTTTGTGCTCCCCTAATTCACATCATGCGAAAGTTAATTTTAGCCTTAATTGGCGTTGCGATTTGCAGCGTTGGTTACACCTATGCTCCATTCGGAACGGACACCACCAGCACAGAAGTAGCCGCACCTGCTTACCAGCGGGAAATGCAGTATAAAGGCCACACCAAAAAAACATACTATGTGGCCATGGATGACGGCATCCGATTGGCCGTTAACGTGTATTTACCGAAAGGATTGAAAGAAGGAGAAAAGATTCCGGGAATCCTTTTTCAAACGCGATACTGGCGTGGAGTTGGGCTGAAATGGCCCTTTTCAGGAATGGTGGATATTGTGCCACACACGGCCAATTTTCCCGTGTTAGAGCTTCCCAAATACGGTTATGGGCTTGTGACTGTTGATGTTCGTGGAAGCGGTGCCTCTGAAGGCGAGAAAACATTGACGCTTTGCGACATGCGCGAAGTGATGGACAGCAAGAACATGATCGATTGGGTGGTGGAACAGCCTTGGTGCAATGGAAACATTGGTGCCACAGGCGTTTCCTACATCGGAAATACGGCAATGTATGCGCTCTATAACGAACATCCGAACCTGAAAGCCATCGTTCCCACTTATTCCATTTGGGATATTTACGATGACGTTTCGGCACCTGGAGGCATTTACTTCCACCAATTCATTAGCCAGTATGGAGATTTCTGCGAAACATTGGATCAGAATATCATCCCAAAAACAAGAAAGTCTCCAGGCGCAAAACTTGCCTATGGTGTTGAGCGCGTGAAAGGGTATAGCAAAAAAGACATGGGGCAAATATGGTCGCAGCATACGTGCAACCATTACCACAGAACAGAAGGCGGAACTGCCGAATACATGGATGATGTGTTTACGCTGAACGGAAGTTTTCGGGTTCGAGATGTGATGTCGCCTCATCTGTTTGCCGACAGGATCAGAAATTCGGGTGCTGCCGTTTATTCTTGGAGCGGTTGGTGGGATGCAGCATTTTCGCACGCTGCCATCCGACAGTTCATCAACTTGGACAACGGACAGAATCGTTTGAGATTGGGCCCTTGGAACCATGGAGGCGGTGCTAACGTGAGCCCGACCATGGCCAACGCATCGCAACACGATGATGTGAAGGAGATTGTACGGTTTTTCGACTTCCATCTGAAGGGAATGGACAATGGCCTGGACAAATCGCCACGGATCTACTACTACACCATGGTAGAAGATGCATGGCATACAGCCGATGTTTGGCCTATTCCTGCAGAGCGGACGCCTTTGTTTCTTTCGTCAAATAGTGAAGCCAGTTGGACTGCCAATTCCACACAGGAAAGCTTTACCCCTTACACGGTTGATACTTCGCATGCAATTGGTGTTGACTGCCGTTGGAACTTCGATACATCGCACAATGGGGTTACGTACGCTAATGCTTCATCTGAGGATAGCATTACGGTAGTGTTCAGTGCACCGGTCCTTACCGAAGACATGGAGGTTACTGGTCACCCTATAGTGAGTCTTTATCTTAAAAGCAGTACGCCAGATGGTTCTGTATTTGCCTATTTAGAAGATGTGGATGAGAATGGAAACGTTTGGAAAGTGACCGATGGACAATTCCGTTTTGCGCACAGAAAACTGCAAGCAGATGCGCCATATTACAAAGACGTGGTTCCTTATCACAGCTACAAAAAAGCAGACGCTGAATTGATGGACACTACCAAAATCGAACTACTGACGTTCGATCTTCTACCTACGTCCCATCTCTTCAAAAAAGGACATCGCATTCAGATACGCTTAGCAGGTGTAGACACCTACAACTTCAAGAATCTGTATCCGAATGGTGGATCATGGGAAATTTACCATGATGCTGCTCATCCTACTGCTGTAGATCTGCCAGTAATTGATCGGAATTCCTCTATGGGAATGAAATGATCAAAGGGTTTTTGGCCCTTTGAGGAAATGGCTGACGGGTACTGCCAGCGCTGCTCCAATAATTGGGGCAGCGAAATAGACCCACAGATGCTGGAGATTCCCTGAGACCAACGCTGGCCCTAGCGATCGGGCCGGATTCATAGATGCACCAGAAATAGGACCCGCCAGTAATGCTAGCACAGCCACGGCTGCTCCAATGGCAATGCCTGCCAGTGTTCCAACTTCCTTTGAACCTGTTGCTACCATAATGATGATGAGCATGAGCAGGAAGGTGATGACCAATTCTAGCACAAAAGATTGCATTACACTACCTGAAACCAATGTAGTGGCCAAGGAAGTTGAGTCTGCCGGAAACAGATAAAGCAACAGGGCAGCTGCAGCAATAGAGCCAAGGCACTGCGCAGCAATGTATGGCGCCACTTCTTTGAAGGGAAACCTTCCCGATAGCCAGAATGCAATGGTGACGGCAGGATTTACATGAGCCCCCGAAACATCACCGAAGGAATATACTATGACCATAACCACTAAACCGAAAACAGTACAAATGCCTAGATGGCCAATGGCACCGCCAGTCAGATCGTTTACCACAACAGCACCGCAGCCTGTAAATACAAGCCCGAACGTGCCCAGAATTTCAGCTAGGAGTTTTCGCGTCATGGATTAAATGTAAGCGAAATCTTGAACAGAAAATAGATGGAACGGAAAGCGTCAAAAAAATTTGACGCCATGCAAATACGAATGCTCCTAAACGAACTTCTCGCCTTTGGTAGCCTTCACGTCATTCACAATTCGTTTTATCTGCTGCTCATCTTGCTGACGGCAGATCAGGAGAATGTCATCATTCTCTACCACGATCATGTCTTGCATGCCCTGCAACACCACCAATTTGTGCTTCGGAACATTCACAATGCAATTCTTAGAATCGTAAGTAAGCACGTTTCTTCCTTGAATGACGTGTCCTTCTTCGTCCTTATTCGAATATGAATACAATGAGCCCCAAGTTCCAAGATCGCTCCAACCGATATCTGCCGCAATAGTGAATACATTCTTGGCCTTTTCCATGATGCCGTAATCGATGGAAATGCTTTTGCATTGCATATAGGCGGTCTGGATGAATTTGTTCTCTTCTTCGGTGTTAAAGAGCTCAGCACCATCATTGAACAATTGAAACTCTTCTGGCATGTGTGTTTCAAATGCCTTCAAAAAGCTTGTTACAGACCAGATGAAAATACCAGCATTCCAAAGGAATTCACCGCTTTTCACCAGCTCTTCGGCCATGGCCAGATCGGGCTTTTCGGTAAAACTCTTGACCTTATGAACACCCTTATCATCTGGTTGCTCCTCAAACTGAATGTATCCGTAGCCTGTATCAGGTCGCGTTGGTGTTATGCCAAGGGTAATGAGCGAATCGTTCTTATCTACCTCCGCTAGTGCCTGGTTTACCAGATCTACATATTCATCATCCTTAAGGATAAGATGATCGGAAGGCGCTACCACCATACTTGCCTCTGGGTTCAAGGCTTTGATGCGAAAAGCAGCATAAGCAATGCACGGGGCCGTATTTCTCCGTGCTGGTTCCAGAAGTATCTGAGATGGTTGAATTCCTTCCAACTGCTGCTCTACAAGGTCTTTGTAATCAGCGTTGGTCACCACAAAAACATTCTCGGTAGGAACTACTTTTTTAGACCGTTCGTAGGTCTGCTGTAGCAACGACTGTCCTGTTCCAAGTATATCTATGAACTGCTTTGGATGTGGTGTACGGCTCATTGGCCAGAATCGGGAACCGACTCCACCAGCCATGATCACTACATAGTGATTCGAATTACGTTTGCTCATTTTTTAAATTGACCTAAGGCTTTTCTCAGGTTATCGATCACCACAGAAATGGATTCAATTTTCAGCGTACCTACGGATATTCTGAACCAAGGGCTTTGCCTCGAATCGCCAAAACAGTAGAACGGAACGATTCCGACCTTTGCTTCGGTAATGAGGAACATGGTAACGTCCTGCGCATCTTTCAGCAAGGTTCCGTCTTGTGTTGTTCTCCCGATCAGATCGATCTTTACGGTAAGATACATGGCTCCATCTGCCTGAATGGCATCTACAGGATAGCCCACCTCGCGCAGTGCAGAAAACCCGTTGTAAAGCTTGTTCACCCGTTCAGAGATCATATCCCTATGCTTCTGAATGGTAGCTTCCACTGCATCTGGGCGATTCAGAAAGGCTGCAGTAGCAATCTGTTCCGGCTTTGGCGACCATGCGCCAACATGACTTAGCAAGGCACGCATTTTACCGATCACCTTGTTCGGTCCAAATGACCAGCCAACACGAACGCCAGTAGCTGCAAATGCCTTTGATATGCCATCTACGAAAATGGTGTATTCGCGCATTTCAGGTCTAAGCGATACGGGATCGAAATGCTTGGTACCACCCAATGTGAGTGCACTGTAGATCTGATCGTAAAGAAGGTAGAGCGGTTTTTGACCGATTCTTCGCTTGTTCTCGGCAATGATCAGGTCGCAGATCTCTGTAAGACCAGCCTTGGTGAAGGATGTTCCTGTTGGATTGAGCGGAGAGCACAAGGCAATCAACGCTGCGCCTTCAACATGTGGTCCAATATCTTCTGCCGTTGGCAGAAACTTATTCTCTGGCCGCGATTCAATGACCACAGGCTCAGCAAAATTCAGGTATGTATAATGGTTGTTGTTCCAGCTTGGAACAGGAAAGATCACTTTATCTCCTTCATTCACGATGGCCCTGAAAATGGCGTAGATCAGCGGACGTGCGCCACCAGAGATGAGGATATCCTCTTTGTCGTAATCAAGGTTCTGTTGCGTTTGGATGTAATCACTTACTGATTTGCGCAACACTTCCATGCCATTGGCCTGCGGATAGTTGGTATGACCATCTTCGTAGGCTTTGATGATCTCGTTGAGCAAGCCTTTTGGCAGCGGATAGATCTTCGGGTCGAAATCTCCGATCGTAAGATTGGTGATATCCTCTCCGTTAGCAATACGCGCATTGATCTCGCCAGCAATTCTGATGATCTCAGAACCGACCAGATTCTCGGCCAGATCAGATACCATAATTGCTTGCTGTGTGATTGAGTTTGACATATGTTGAACCCTAAGAAGGAACGCGAAGATAATTATTATCGGGTGTCGGCACCGTTAGCTACAAAACCCTTGGTCATTCAGCTCCTAGGCACAGGAAATAGCAACCACAGAAGATTAAACTCCTGCTCCGATCACATTCCAGCTTCAATCATCAATTCCTTCAGTTCGGCAATGATCATGGCCGTGGCGCCCCAAACGATGTGACCATCCACTTTGAACGATGGCGTTTTGAGTTTGAATCCTGTGCTGAGCACTATCTCGGTTTCGTCAATGATGTCATCGCGAAGCAGGTAACTCAGCTCAGGAACATGAATGGATTCGACCTCGTGCTGGTCTGGAATAAGCAATGGTGGCTTGCTCAAGATGCCCAGAACCGGGTGAACCAGAAAATTGCTTGGCGGAATGTAAAGCTGCGTCAATTGGCCTATCACCCGAACCTCATCGGGTTTGATATTCACTTCTTCTTCCGCTTCGCGAAGGGCAGTTTGAATGATATCAGCATCCTTCTCCTCTACTTTCCCTCCAGGAAAACTGATCTGTCCGCTGTGTGTACCAATGTAATCGGGGCGTTTCATCAGCACGGTGCGTATCACTCCATTATCGGGATAAAGCGCAATGAGCACCGCTCCCACCTTGGCATTCTTCACATCCATATTAAAGGATGCAGCTGCCTTGGCGCGAAGTCCGCTGGCCATTTTCAGCTGCGCAACAAGTCCTGGCAAGGGCGTTGCCATCCGCTCAGACAATCGTGCTGTTAACTCATCCATCATGATGGGCAAATTTGGGGATTTGTTACTGGTTATTGGTTATTAGATCGACTTCATCAGAAAATCCTCCGCCTCGTTCCTTGGCACCTCCTTTGCAAAGGAGGATGGAGGCCGTGCGGACTGGAAAGCTCAGTAATAGAATGATGCTGTTCTGGGTTTCTGCCTTCCATCAAATCAACCCACTGAGCCCCGTCCCCCTTCTAAAGGGGGTGCCCGAAGGGCGGGGGATTCTGGTGGGGATTTCCAACTCCAAGAAAAATCCTCCGTGCAAATCTGAAAACTCAATAATGGAACGCTTGTGAGGAACTAAATTAGCCGACCTTTGTTCCTAATAACTGAATCATCACAGATCTTCAAGTTTTTCGAAAACCTTGAAGATCTTAACTGCAACACATGGCATCTTACGGACCCGAACATTTAAAACCGACATTCTACCTAGACAGCGACAACCCCGAAGTTGTTGCATTTGCCAAGAAAAGCATTGGCGATGCAAAAACAGACAAGGAAAAAGCGGTCAAGCTGTATTATGCTGTTCGTGATGGGTTCCGTTATAACCCTTACAACTTGCGCATGAAGCCCGAAGAGGTGACTGCAAGTCATCTTTTATCGGTTGGAGATGGCCATTGCATTGATAAGGCCATTTTTCTGGCCGCTTGCGCCCGTGCAGTTGGCATTCCATCGCGTTTGGAGTTTGCCGATGTGATCAACCACATCAGCAGCGAGAAATTTGTGGAGATGCTGAAGAGCGATGTCTTTGCCATGCACGGCATTACCCAACTTTATATTGATGGCAAGTGGGTGAAATGCACGCCTGCATTCAATAAGGAATTGTGCATGCTCTTCAATGTAGAACCGCTAGAGTTTGACGGGGTTCACGACAGCATGTTCCACGAGTTTGACAACAAGCACAATAAGTTCATGGAATACGTAGCGCAGCATGGCGTGTTCGATGACTTTCCGCGCGAATATTTCGTGGCCGTGATGGTGCTCAATTACCCACATCTCTTCACTTATCCAACGCTTCGGAGCCTTTTGGTGGCCGAAGAAGCACCTGTTTCGTAAAAAACCTTCCTCCTCTTGTACGAATGACAGTGTCAAGAGCTCTGTTCGGTACTCTTCGGATACGAATGACAGTGTCAAGAGCTCTGTTCGGTACTCTTCGGGTACGAATGGCTGTTCCAAGAGCTCTGTTTGAGGGCTTTCGGGTACGAAAGGCTGTTCCAAGAGCTCTGTTTGAGGGCTTTCGGGTACGAATGGCTGTTCCAAGAGCTCTGTTTGAGGGCTTTCGGGTACGAAAGGCCGTTCAAAGAGCTCTGTTTATGGGCTTTCGGGTACGAAAGGCCGTTCAAAGAGCTCTGTTTATGGGCTTTCGGGTACGAAAGGCAGTTCCAAGAGCTCTGTTTGAGGGCTTTCGGGTACGAATGGCTGTTCAAAGAGCTCTGTTTATGGGCTTTCGGG
>JAIPBM010000047.1 GCA_021739695.1 Flavobacteriales bacterium
CCTTCACTTGAATCTCTTTGAAGCCTCCAGCAGTTCCTTCACTTTCATTCACAATTGAAGTTTTCCAACGTCTTCCTTCGACTGGAAATATCATCAAGGTGTTTGTTCAACTCCAATTCGTAGAGTTTGGTTCGCAGCATTTCCATGGCCAATTCGCGGTTTGCCAACTGCGAACGTTCCACCTGACAAACAACCACAATACCACTTGGCCTGTGTGTCAATTGAACTTTCGTTTCAACCTTATTTACGTTCTGTCCTCCAGCACCACCAGACCTCGATGTGTGGAAATCTACATCTGCCGGATTTATCTGAACGTCCACTTCTTCCGCCTCAGGCATCACCGCTACTGTGGCAGCCGAAGTGTGAACTCTTCCCTGAGATTCTGTTTGAGGAACGCGCTGCACTCGATGAACTCCAGATTCATACTTCATAATGCCATAAACCCCATCACCTTCAACCTTCACTTGAATCTCTTTGAAGCCTCCAGCAGTTCCTTCACTTTCATTCACAATTGAAGTTTTCCAACGTCTTCCTTCAATGTACTTCATGTACATTCTGTAGAGGTCGCCTGCAAAAATGCTTGCCTCATCACCACCAGTTCCTGCTCGAATCTCCAGAACGACATTCTTGGCATCTTCTGGATCGGCCGGCAACATCAATACACGTAGCTCTTCTTCAAGTTGCTCCTTTCTCGATTCAAGTTCGTTTACTTCGGCCCTAGCCATTTCCACGAAATCTGGATCTTTTTCTGTCTCCAGGATCGACTTTCCACTCGCAATGTTGTCAACCACATTTTCGTACTCCTTGGCTGCTTTCACCACAGGTTCAAGTCCTCGATAATCACGATTGATCTTTACGAATCGGGTCATGTCACCAACTACGGCTGGGTCTCCCAATTGTCCTTCTAGATCGGAGAACCGTCTTTGAATATCGCGCAGCTTATCTATAAGTTCCATTGCTCAACTATATACGAACTCACCAAATTCTGAACGAATCGTAAGCTTCTTTTCTCCTTCTTCCACTCTACCAACTATTTGCGCGTCAACATTAAAACTCTTAGAAATGGCAATGATATCAACTGCTATTTCCATCGGAACATATAACTCCATTCTATGCCCCATATTAAAGACCTTGTACATTTCTGCCCACGAAGTATTCGATTCCTCCTGAATGATTCTGAACAACGGAGGAACAGGAAGTAGATTATCCTTAATTACATGACCACCATTGATGAAGTGCAACACCTTTGTTTGTGCTCCTCCAGAGCAATGAACCATTCCATGAATCTGAGAACGATATGCATCGAGGATTTTCTTTATAATCGGAGCGTAGGTTCTTGTTGGAGATAAAACCAACTTTCCAGCATCCAAAGGAACTCCTTCCACAGCATCCGTCAGCTGGTAGTTGCCCTGATAGACCAACCCTGAATCCAAAGCTCCATCAAAACTTTCGGGATATTTTAAACTCAAATCGTTTGAAAAAACATCATGACGAGCAGCCGTTAGACCATTGCTGCCCATTCCACCATTATATTCCGTTTCGTATGTTGCTTGACCGTACGAAGCCAAACCGACAATAACATCTCCTGCCTGAATATTCGCGTTATCAATTACCTCAGAACGTTTCATTCTGCAAGTGACAGTCGAATCGACAATAAGCGTTCTCACAAGATCGCCAACATCAGCTGTTTCACCTCCTGTAGAATGAATCTGAACGCCATTATCGCGAAGCATCTGCAATACCTCTTCCGTACCAGTAATAAGCGCAGAAAGTACTTCACTGGGAATGAGAAATTTATTTCTTCCGATAGTTGAGGAAAGAAGGATATTATCGACTGCCCCCACGCAAAGCAGGTCGTCCGTATTCATCACAATTGCGTCCTGAGCAATTCCCTTCCAAACCGAAAGATCTCCAGTTTCTTTCCAATACATATATGCCAATGAGCTTTTGGTGCCAGCACCATCAGCATGCATGATCACACAATGCTCATCTGAATTGGAAAGTGTGTCTGGAACAATCTTGCAAAACGCTTTCGGAAACAATCCCTTGTCAACGTTTTTAATGGCTTTGTGAACATCTTCCTTATCGGCAGAAACTCCCCGTTGCTTATATCTCTCTCCAGCACTCATGAATTGTTTTTAACAAAAAAGCATTCCGACCTTCGGAATGCTTCTCTGACTAATTTATGTTGGTTGACTAGTTTCCTGTCGGAACGTAATCGTTTCTAAGAACTTTAAATTCAGTTCTACGATTCAACTGGTGTGCTTCTTCTTTCAACTCTTCTGTTGCCAACTTAGCAATGAAGGCATCGTTGATCACACTTCCTTTAGCGAATTCACCTACCTGCACCTCAAGTACTTTCGGAGTGGTTTCTCCATAACCTTTGGCTACCAATCTTGCTTCAGCAATGTCGTTTTCAATCAAGTAATCAACAACAGATTGAGCACGTTTCTGTGAAAGAGACAGGTTGTAGCTATCAGATGCTCGTGTATCCGTGTGTGATCCAAGCTCGATAACGATTGTTGGGTTATCGTTCAACGTTTCAATCAGACCATCCAATGAAACCTTAGACTCTGGACGAAGATCCCATTTTCCAAGATCGTAGAAAATGTTTGGAAGATCGATAACCTTGTTGATTGGATCCAATTCGAAGTCATGAATCAAATCTTTGTCCTCTTCGAAACCTACAGTTGTAGTCTTACCTGTTTTATTCAAGTAAGCATCTTTCTTACCAGCAGTGATAACATATGAAGTTGCAGGAGCAAGATCAAACGTATATCTACCATTGGCATCAGTAGTTGTTTCAAGGGATGAACCATCTGTTCCAACAATTGAAACAGTCGCACCACCTACAGGCTTCTTGCTCTTGAAATCAGAAACCGTTCCGCTAAGTGTAAACTTAAGTGCTGGAAGAAGGAACGAATAGATATCATCGCTTCCTTTTCCATCTTCACGGTTTGAAGTAAAAAACCCTTTCTCTTGTTCTTTCTCGAAAATGATTGCAAAATCATCACCAGATGAATTGATCGGTGACCTCATGTTGGTGATATTTCCCCAAGTTTCTCCTTGAGCCTCAGCCATGAAGATGTCCAATCCTCCCATTCCAACATGACCGTTAGAAGCGAAATACAATGTTCCATCGTTATGAATAAATGGATACATCTCGTCTCCAGGAGTATTAACTGCTTCAACATTTACAGGCTTTCCCCAACGTTTCTTCTCATCATCAAATTTAGATTTCCAAAGATCTCTTCCACCTTTTCCACCATCGGCATCGGAAGCAAAAACCAAGGTCTTACCATCAGCAGAAAGCGCAGGGTGTCCTACTGTTACTTGCGTGCTATCATCACCTTCGGCAATTTGGAAAAATGGAAGCAATTCTGGCTCTGACCAGCTATCACCAGTCTTATTAGACGTGTAAAGTTCACAACCCATTAAAACCTTCTTCTTAACACCACAACGAGTGAAAATCATCTGGTTGAAATCGTTATTCATTACTGCAGCACCTTCATTATATATACTATTGATAGTTGCTGGAAGCGGTTTTGGCTTGCTCCATTTTCCTTTATTATCAATGGTTGCAGTGAAGATGTCAGTGAATCCTTGACCGGTCCATCCGTCAACTTCATTTCCTGAAGCATTGTCTCTTGACGAAGTGAAGTAAATCTCTTTGTGATTCTTAGATGCGTAAGATGGGGAGAAATCCATCTGTTTCCCGTTCAATTGAACTTCATTCTCAACTACATAACGTGATGGATTATCAATCCATTTTTGAGCCAGTGCGCAAGCTTCAGCACCTGTTTTACCACGTGGGTCGCTTGGAGCAAGTTCAGCGTATTTCTCATATTGCTCAATAGCCTCATCGAATTTACCATTCGCTTTCAGTGCATCGGCATAATAAAGCTGAGCTTTGTTCTCAGGATACTTGATGGTAATCGCTTTACGATACCAAGTTTCTGCCTGCTTCGTATCGTTCACAAAACGATAGCATTCAGCTGTTTTAAAAATGATATCTGCCTTATTTGCCTTATCCTTTTCTTTAGAATAGGCTTTTTTCAGAAGAGTGATTGCCTTGTAATATTCTTGCGATTCAAACGCAAGATTCGCTACTTCAAGGTGATCGGTTTGCGCATTTACATTGATTGAAAGCAATCCTGCAATTACAGCTACTACTAAGAACTTGGTTATTCTCATGGTCTTTATGCTTGTTTTAACACAGCCGCTAAAATAAAGAAATATTTGATTAGGCAAGTTGAACCGAAACGCTGTTAGAGGTCGGGCTGATTACGACCTCAAACCACGTTAACCAGCTGAATTACAACTATTTAATTTATCATCTATTAAACAGAAGCTCACGATATTTTGGCAATGGCCAATACTCATCAGACACTACCAACTCCAATTTATCCACTTCTCTCCTGATCTTCTCGAAATATGGCAAGACCTTAGAGCAGTAATCGCCTGCCTGTTTTCTGGCACTTTCGTGTTTGTTTGCAGATTTGCGCGCTTCGGTCATTTCTTCCACCAATTTATTGATCAAGTTCATGCGCTCAGAAATTTCGCGAATGATTCTCATCGGCTCACTTGCCAATGTTTCAAACTCTTCAGCATTCAAAACCTGTTTCAATCCAGTTACGTTGGTTATCAATATGCTTTGATACTGAACGGCTGTTGGCACCACGTGATTGGTAGCCAAATCACCCATCACCCTTGACTCAATCTGAATTTTCTTGGTGTAGCGTTCAAGATCGATCTCATATCGCGCATCCAATTCTCTTTCACTCAAAATCTCGTTCTTCTCAAAAAGTGCTCTGGATTTTTTTGTCAAGATAAGATCAAGCGAATCTGGAGTTGTCTTAATGTTTGACAAGCCTCGCTTCTTAGCTTCCTTCACCCATTCATCTCCATATCCATTTCCTTCAAAACGAATGTTTTTTGATTCGATGATGTACTTACGCAACACTTGAAAAATGGCCTCGTCCTTTTTCATGTCCTTCGAGACCAACGCTTGAACTTCCGTGTGAAATTTCACTAACTGATCGGCAACAATCGTATTAAGAACCATCATGGCAGAAGAACAGTTTGCTGAAGAACCAACTGCCCTGAGTTCGAACTTGTTTCCAGTGAAGGCAAATGGTGAAGTCCTATTTCTATCCGTATTATCCAGTAGAATTTCAGGAATCTTAATCACGCTAAGTTTCAATTCTGTCTTTTCATCCGGAGACATTTTCTCTCCTTGTTTGATCCAAGCTTCGATATCATCCAAAATCTGAGTCAGAAACGAACCAATGAAAACGGACATGATAGCTGGAGGTGCCTCATTTGCTCCCAATCGGTGATCGTTACTCGCACTTGCTATGCTTGCGCGAAGTAAATCGGCATGCTCGTGCACCGCTTTGATGGTAGTAATGAAGAATGTCAGGAACTGAATGTTCTTTTTTGGAGTTTTTCCGGGACTCAAAAGATTCTTACCTGTATCTGTGGCAAGCGCCCAATTGTTGTGTTTTCCAGAACCGTTGATTCCCGCAAACGGCTTTTCGTGAAATAGCACTCGAAAATCATGTCTTAGTGCAACTTTCTCCATCACGTCCATCAACAATTGATTGTGATCTACTGCTAAACTAACTTCCTCGTAAACCGGTGCACATTCAAATTGTCCTGGGCCAACTTCATTATGACGTGTTTTAACCGGAATACCCAGCTTCAAAGCTTCAGTTTCAAAATCGCGCATGTAGGCGGTAACCCGGTCATTAATGGAACCGAAATAATGATCATCCAACTGCTGGTCTTTGGCAGATGAATGGCCAAAAAGTGTTCGTCCCGTTAAGGCAAGATCAGGCCGTGCGTTATATAAGGCGCGATCAACCAGGAAATATTCCTGTTCGCAACCGAGTGTGCAAATAACGCGCGAAACATTACGATCAAAATATTCCTGAACCACAGTGGTTGCAGCCTTATCTAGAAAATGAACCGAGCGCAGCAATGGCGCTTTATGATCGAGCGATTCGCCAGTGTAGGCAACAAAAACCGTTGGTATACAAAGTGTTCTTCCGATAACGAAAGCAGGCGAGGAAGGATCCCACGCAGTGTAACCTCTTGCTTCAAACGTATTTCTGATTCCACCATTCGGAAAGCTGGATGCATCCGGCTCTTGCTGAACAAGTCGATCACCACCAAATGATTCCATGGAGAATCCATCAGCCAAAGGCTCGAAAAAAGCATCGTGCTTTTCAGCTGTTGAACCAGTTAACGGCTGAAACCAATGCGTATAATGTGTAGCGCCTTTTCCAAGAGCCCACGATTTCATTGAAGCTGCTACTTGCTCGGCAGTTCCTCTATCAATCTGACCTCCTTTATCCACACATGTTCTTAGTGTAGTGTAAACTTCTGCTGGAAGATGCTCGCGCATTTCCTTCCAAGAAAATACGCTGGAAGCGAAATAACTTGAAACTCTCTCTGCTGGTAATTTTACATCAACAGGTTTTCGTCTGTTCACTTCCTGCAATGCTTGAAATCGTTGTGTTGCCATATTTTCTAAGCCAAAAAAGGCTCGGATAGAACCGAGCCTTCGTTAATATTTAAATCTAAATAGTCTACACGGTTACTATTTTAGCTTCCGCAGTCTTCACTGTTTTGATAATTCTCGCTGCCACTTTGTATGGGTTAGCATTAGAAGCAGGTCTTCTATCTTCCAAGTAACCTTTCCAACCCTTTTGAACAGCCATTAAAGGTATTCTAATGGAAGCTCCTCTATCTGAAACCCCGTAAGAGAAATCATGAATTGAGGCTGTTTCGTGTTTACCTGTCAGACGCTGGTCGTTGTATGCCCCATAAACTTCTATGTGTTCTGCAGTAACTGGCCTGAAAGCTTCACAAATCGATTCAAAAACCTCTTTAGAACCACAGGTTCTTAGCGTTGAATTAGAGAAATTGGCATGCATACCTGACCCATTCCAATCTCCTTTAATTGGTTTTGGATGGTATTCAATATAGTAACCATAGCTCTCAGTAAGTCTGTCGAGCAAATATCTGGCAATCCAAATCTCATCTCCTGCTCGTTTTGCTCCTTTTGCGAACAATTGAAACTCCCATTGTCCAGATGCAACTTCCTGATTGATTCCTTCAAAATTCAACCCAGCTGCAATACAAAGATCTGCATGCTCCTCTACAAGATCTCTACCTTTTGTATGTCTTCCACCTACGGAACAATAGTACATTCCTTGCGGGCCAGGGAAACCTCCACGTGGAAAACCCAGTGGCAATTCTGTTTCGGCATCCATAATGAAGTATTCTTGCTCGAAACCGAACCAGAAATCATTGTCCTCATCTTCAATTGTTGCTCTTGCATTTGAAACGTGTGGCGTGCCATCAGCATTCATTACTTCACTCATCACCAACCAACCGTTATCTCGAGCTGGATCCGGATAAATAGCAACAGGAACCAACAGACAATCGGAAGAACCGCCTAACGCTTGTTGAGTTGAAGAACCATCAAATGACCAATTTCCAATTTCATCTAATGTTCCTTGAAAATCTTCGTGCTCCTCCACCTTGGTTTTGGATCTCATGTTCTGAGTTGGCTCGTAGCCATCAAGCCAAATGTATTCCAGTTTTACCTTCATAATGAGTTAAATAGTTGGGTTTTGTGATTTTGTTCGGCAAATGTACTACTGCGAGTAGACCCTGCGAAAAATAATTATCAACTTTCCGTCAACATCCCCATTAAAATTGGGGTCACCTGAAAAATAAAAGTGGAATACATGAATGCAGCATTAAAAAAGGCCCTGTTGAGGGCCTTTTCTTTAAGATTATTCTGATTTGGATTCTTGCTGAGGCTCTGCCTTGAGCTCTTCCCTCGGCTTAGCTTCCGGTTCTACAGTGGGCTTCGGAATTGTTTTCTTTGGAGCTTCCCTCATGCTGTCTTCAATTTCCCGTTGAACTCCACTCGTTGCATCTTTGAACTCTCGAATTCCACGACCAAGCCCTCGAGCTAATTCTGGAATCTTGTTTGATCCAAAAAACAAGAGTACCACTAGCAGAACCACAATGATCTCACCTCCACCCAAATTCAAAAACAACAGCGTCTGATTCATGGCACAAAATTAAAAAGGCTCCGATGATCGGAGCCTTTTAATTATTTTTTCTTTTTATCAACCACGGGTTCTTCTTTAATGAACTCCAGTAGTACTGGTGTTGCAATGAAGATGGATGAGTAGGTTCCTACAACAACACCGGCCAACAATGCAAAGGAGAATCCTTTGATGGTTTCGCCTCCGGCCAAGAACAACACCAACAGTACGATGAACGTGGTAAGTGCCGTGATAATGGTTCGGCTCAACGTAGTATTCAAAGCATTATTGACAATCGTGGATAGGCTGAATTTTCTTGCTTGATGTTCGTTTTGGAACTCACGAATACGGTCAAACACGACCACTGTATCGTTGATCGAGTAACCAACAACGGTAAGGATAGCAGCAATAAATGCTTGATCGATCTCCATACTGAAAGGCAAGAAACCATATCCGAGGGAGAACAAGGACAGAACAAACAACACATCATGCGCCAATGCGATGACTGCACCCAAACTATACTGCCATTTCTTGAACCTTAGAAGGATATACAAGAAGATGGCGATCAACGAGAAAACGATAGAAAGCAATGCAGAACGTTTGATATCTGTTGCAATGGTCGGTCCAACCTTTTGTGAACTCAAAATCTCACTTGGATTATTTGATATCTGAGACAGGCCTTCAACCAATTTAGCCTGAACTTCATCATCAACTGTTTCACCATCGTCATCAATTCTGTAGGCAGTGATAACCTTCACTCGGTTATCAGCACCAAAGGTTTTCACCATTGGAGCAATGCCATCAAATGCACCTTGCAAAGCTTGGCTTAGGTCTTCCGTATTCACATCGTCTTGAAACTCGACCATGTATGAACGACCTCCCAAGAAATCAACTCCGTAGTTGAATCCTCGAACACCCATTGATACAACACCGGCTGCAATCACAATACCTGAAAACAAATAAGCCATCTTACGTTTTCCTGCAAAATCAACATTGGCGTTTTTGAAAGCGCCTTGGGTCATCTTGGTTGAGAAGGTAATGTCCTTCTTAGCATCCAATCTTCCTTCAAAAATCAAACGTGTGATGAAGATTGAGGCAAAAAGTGAACAGAAGATACCGATGATCAACGTGGTTGCAAAACCTTGAATCGGTCCGCTTCCGAAAACATACAGGATGATACCAGTAAGCAACGAAGTAACGTTAGCATCGATAATAGCCGAATAGGCAGCATTGTAACCTTGGGTCACAGCTAATCGAACACCCGTTCCTTTCTCAAGTTCTTCTCTGATACGTTCAAAGATCAATACGTTGGAGTCAATAGAAATACCGATGGTAAGTACGATACCCGCAATACCAGGAAGTGTAAGCACCGCTCCCATGGAAGCAAGCACTCCGAACACGAAGAACACGTTGGCCAAAAGTGCCAAGTTGGCTGCCCAACCTGCTGAACCGTAATAAATGACCATGAAAACAAGTACGAGAACGATTGCTCCAACAAACGAAATAACACCGCTGTTGATAGACTCACTACCCAATGTTGGTCCAACGACTGCTTCTTCCACAATTCTAGCAGGAGCAGGAAGTTTACCCGCTTTAAGAACTGTTGCTAAATCTTCTGCTTCATTAATGGTGAAGTTTCCAGTGATAGAAGAACGACCTCCGCCAATTTCTCCTTGCACCGTTGGGAATGAATACACATAATCATCAAGAACGATGGCAATTGATTTGCCGATGTTCTCTCCTGTCAATCGTTTCCAAGCATTTGCTCCATCTGGAGTCATAAGCATGGTTACTTCTGGAGAAGCACCAAACTCACCGAAATCTTTGTTTGCATCTGCAATCGCGCCACCATCCAAAGGAGCTTCGCCATCACGGCTAGTTACTTTAATAGCAACCAACTGATGAACTTGAGCAGGATTTTTTGGGTCAATTGGTTTAACTGTCCAGTAGAATTTCAGGTCACGTGGGAAGATTGATTTCACACGGTCCATTGCCAAATAGGCATTCACTTTTGCCGTATCCTTAATAGAAGCGTATCCTACTACTGGACCTCGGTACAATCCATCTTGCGAAGCAGCAGGAGAAAGCACTGCAAACAGTGGATTGTTCTTTTGAAGATCTTCAATGGACTCATCACCAGCTGCTTTATCTGTAGAATCAGAACCGAATAGTTCTGTCAGCGATTTTGTAGTGTCTTTAGCAGCCTCTTCAGTCGCTTCACCTTCTGCAGCAACTTCAGACTTAGTGGTATCAACCACTTCTTCTCCTGCTTGCAAATCGCGCAGCATCTTATTCGCTTCAGCCAAATAACCGTAAACGTCTTGGTTCTCGTATGTTTCCCAGAACTCCAACTGAGCTGTTCCTTGCAACAGTTTTCTCACACGGTCTGGTTCCTTCACACCTGGCAATTCAACCAGAATCCGGTCGCTACCTTCCAATCGCTGTATGTTCGGTTGCGTTACACCGAACTTATCGATACGAGTTCTTAGAACCTCAAAAGCTTGCTCAATAGCAGCTTCTTTTTCTGTTCTTATCACCTCCAACACCTCAGCATTGCTGGCATCTCCACTTATCTTGTCCTTAAGTGTATAACCAAAAATGGCAGGAGAAGCCAAACGCGCATTTGGATCAAGAGCATCAAACTCCTGTCCGAAAAGCGTCACGAAATCCAAGTTCGATGAAGCCAACTTTGCAGTTGCATTTGCAATAGCCTTGTTGAAGGTTGAATCAGGGCTGTTGTTAGACAACGATTTCACCATTTCCTGAAGTGAAATCTCCAACGTTACGTTCATACCGCCTTTAAGGTCAAGACCCAAATTCAGCTCACGTTCCTTACATTCCATGTAAGAATACTCCTTCACCAACATGTTGTACGTGAAATCCTCCAAGTACTTGTCTGCCTCTTTTTGGTCTGTCAAACCCAGTTCCTCATACTTGCTCTCGGCCATCCGAGTAACAACCGTAAATGAAAGCTGGTAAAGACATACCAGACCGAGTAAAATGGCGAAAACCTTTATAGCGCCTTTATTCTGCATTATATAATGTGTAAAATTTTACCTCTGATTTTAGAGCGTGCAAATATAGAAGAACCCCCTGTTAATACCAATATGCTTTTTCGCGGTAAAAAATCAGCTTGTTTGAACCTGAAAATGTAATGAAAAACCAATTTGATCAGGGCGTTTCCCTCGCCCAAAAAAGCGAGGGTCGGGCAGTACGCTGTATCTTTTTTGCCCAAAAACAAAAAAGGATGCCGCTTCCTTCCCTAACGCGGCCCGACTAGAAACTCCAGCCGATCGATCGAGCACCCTATCCAATCGGTAATTGAGTTTACAAAACACGCAACCATTTGCTCTTACATTTGTCTCTACAGCAAACCGTTCCTATCAAATGAGAATTTCGTTCCTATTCCTGCTTCTCTTTCTATCCCAAACCACTTTCGCGCAATTGTACTTCAACCGATACGATTCAGTACAGGTAACGGAAGAAAACGGTCCACTTTCATTTCCTTGGGCAGGCGGCATGAACCACGCACAATTCTCCAACATGGATTTTGATGCCGATGGCCGAAACGACCTCTTTGTATTCGACAAAAGCGGAGATAAGATCATTTGCTTGAGAACCAACGAATCCAACGAACTGGAACTTGCTCCGAAATACCGCCACATGTTTGTAGATCAGCACACGCCTGATCAGGATAGATTACACGATTGGGTCATTCTCAGAGATTTCAATGCCGATGGAAAAACAGACATTTTTGCCTATTCTAACGGTGGCATGGCCGTTTATCGCAATGATGGAAATCCGGATACGCTCATTTTCACACTCATTACTAAAAAGCTACTTTCTCAGTATGGCAACGGATTGATCAACATTTATGTGAGCCCAACAGACCTTCCGGCCATTATGGATGTGAATGGCGATTCGGACATGGATATTGTGACCTTCAGTCTGTTTGGAACCAGCGCAGAATATCATGAGAATCAATCGATGGAACTTTACGGAATTCCAGATAGCATGACGATGCAGCTAGCCACTTCCTGCTGGGGAAATTTTGAAGAAGACCCATCAACCGTAGCTGTCAACTTGAACGTCAGTTGCAAAGGAGTTACTACTCCAACCGAGGAAATGATCACTGAAGCATACGAAGGTGCTCGCCACTCTGGTTTCACCATGCTTGGCTTGGACATTGAGGGCGATGGTGATCAGGATCTGGCCTTGGCCAATCTCAGTTTCAATACCATGAATATCTTGATCAATGACGGAGACGCCAATTCTGCCAACATCGGCTCGCAAGACCTCACGTTCCCTGCTAACTTCAACAGCACGGTTCCCGTAGATATTTACACTTTTCCTGCAGCATTCTTGGCAGATGTGAATAACGATGGGAAAACTGACATAATTGGCTCGCCTTATCAAGAAAACAACGGACACGATTATCAAGGAAGCTATCTCTACACGAACAGCGCATCTTCTGGTTTTGACCTTACGTTCCAGAAAAACAATTTTCTTCAGGATGAAATGATTGAATTAGGAACAAGCGCTTATCCGGTGTTTTTCGATTACGATAACGATGGATTGAAAGACCTCCTGGTTGGAAACAAAGGATATTTCGTTAGCACTGGCACTTATTCATCTCAATTGGCTTACTACCGAAATACTGGAACGGCAACAGAACCTGCTTTTACACTACAAACTAGGAATGTGGCCAACATTTCGCAATTGGGATTGGGAAACGTTGCCCCGACATTCGGAGATATTGATGGAGATGGAGACGATGATATGATTATTGGCGATGCTGCTGGATTGATCCATTATTTCGAAAACAGCGCAGGCACTGGCAACCCATGCAGTTTTACGCTTACAACGCCTGGTTTTCAAGGAATCGACATCACTGGACAATTTGCTACTCCGTGTTTATATGATGTGGATGGGGACGAGCTTCTCGACCTTGTGATCGGAGAACGAAATGGTAACCTCAACATGTATTACAATGAAGGCACAGCAACCAACCCAAATTTTGTATTGAGCGAAGTAAAATGGGGCGGAGTGGATATGAAGCGGAATGGCCTTTCATTTGGATACAGCACGCCATTTCTATTTGAATATGATGGCACCTTGCAAATGCTGGTTGGATCGGAAAGTGGCGTAATTGACCTTTACGACCAGATCACCGAAGTCATTTCTGGGCCAGCAGAAGTTGAAGGAGAGATTGGCTCAGGAACGGCTGTCAGCACTTCCAATGAGACTACTCCATTCGGTTTCTCTACTGCCAGCGGAAGAAATCAGTATTTGATACGTGCAGACGAACTGACTGCGCAAGGTTTGGTTCAAGGAGTGATAGAAAAGTTGGCTCTTACCACCGCGAACGGACCAAGTGTGACGCACGCGCAATTCTACGTGAAAATGGGTCTTACGGATCTTGATGAACTGAACGGATTCGTTGACGGATTTTCGAGCGTGTATTTCGTTTCGAGCGGAACCGTGCCACAAGGAACCGTGGAATATTTGGCGCAAACTCCCATCATTTGGGATGGCACTTCCAACCTGATCATTGAATTCTGCTGGTTTCAGACCAACAGTGCTGGAACAGGATTTGATTTGAATGTAGAATATTCAACCACTTCATTCAACTCAAACGCATACAGCAGCGCAGGTAATTTTTCTGGTTGCGGAATCGTCTATCAAGGTTCAAATAACGAACGACCTAATTTTAAGATCACCATCAAGCCATCTTTCAATAAGATTGCAGAATTCCCAGTTTATGAAGGTGAGCGCAGTGCACCGTGCGTTGTAGACCTGAATGCTGACGCGCTACCAGAGGTCGTTATCGGAAACTTGGCCGGTGGATTGGCCTATTACAAAGGCGATACCGTTGGATTGACCATCAGTGGTATTGAAGAAGCCGATCGAATGCAGCGTTTTGATCTGAATCTTTATCCGAACCCGAACAATGGCAATTTCACTATTGAGCCGCACTTTGCGCTGGCCGGAACGGTTCAAATGAACGTGTATAATATGATGGGCGAAGTTGCCTGGACAGGAAAAAGTCAGAATCTAATCCGTGAAAGCATTGACCTTTCTCAACTGCAAAGCGGAATCTATCTGTTGGATATTCGCTCTGAAAGTAAAATGGCCACGAAGCGGTTCATCATTCAACGTTAATGGAAGCGAATGGGCCTATACTGCTGTTTGATGGCGTTTGCAATCTGTGTAGCGGTTCGGTTCAATTTGTTCTAAAAAGAAATAAGAAGGAAAACATCCGTTTTGCCTCGTTGCAATCGGAGTTCGGGAAGAAAACCCTGCAAGCTTCGCAACTTCCAGTCGGTTACACTTCAAGTCTTGTACTCCTTGAAAACGGCAAGACCTATGTGAAAAGTGACGCAGCTCTGCGCTTGTCAAAGCACATGAGCGGCATTTGGAAAGTCGGTTCGGTCTTCTTGGTTGTTCCGAAATTCATCCGAAACGCGGTTTACGATCTCATTGCCAAGTACCGCTACCGTTGGTTCGGAAAATTGGATGTCTGTTGGTTGCCTGAGCCGAGATGGCGCGAGAGGTTCTTGGATTGATCAGATCGTCAACCAAAGTTCCGCGCTACCGTAGCGGATGCTGGCTTCGTATTTCCTTAAAAAATCACCACCAAGCACCATGTCTATGGAATTCAGGCCAAGCTCGCGGTAGGAAGCGTTGATGTGTCCGAGGTCTAAGGAAACGATTTCAAAATCATCCAAAAGCAGGTCGCCAAGAATGAACTGCCTGATGCTGAATTTAAACCCCTCCATGCTGTCGGTTCCCAAACCTTTCGAAAGCTTCTCGGCTTTCTCAAACTCGGTCTGATCAGAAAAAAGGTGAATGCGATTCTTATCAAAAACCGTTTGAGAAGCTCCGGTATCAATCAGAATATTGGCCAAGTTTCCGTTTACAAAGCCGCTGATGGCGATGTGAACACCGGCCTTTTCAATCTCAATAAAACGGATGGGAATTGGGAACTCAATCATATAAACGGGGTGACCGAACTGTCGGCATCCAAAATTAGGATAAACAACTTGCTTAAGCCCCAGATTCCGAGACTTTAAATGCATCGACTGCATTTCTCACTCCAAATTGGATTGACGAAATCATTGAGCATAAAAAAAGGCACCCTTTCGGATGCCTTTTTCAGTAGTATGATAAGCTATTGATCAGGCAGTAGCTCCTTCAAGAAGGTCGTTTGTTGCTCTTACACCAGCAGCACTTTCTGCCATCAGCGCTTTCTCAGCATCATTCAATTCAATCTCAACGATTTTTTCGATACCGTTCTTTCCAAGAATGGCTGGAGCACCGATGCAAATGTCTGTCAGACCGTATTCGCCATCAAGCATTACAGAACAAGGGAACATTTTCTTTTGATCGCAAGCAATTGACTGAACCAATGAAGAAACAGCTGCTCCTGGTGCGTACCATGCGCTTGTTCCGAGCAATCGAGTAAGGGTTGCTCCGCCTACTTTGGTAGCCTCAGAAACCTCTGCCAATGCACTTTCTGAAAGGAACTGAGAAACCGGAACACCGTTTCTAACTGCCAAACGTGTCAAAGGAATCATACCTGTGTCGCTGTGTCCACCGATAACCATTCCGTCCACATCGCTAGATGGGCAAGCTAGGGCTTCGCTCAAACGATATTTGAATCGAGCGCTGTCCAATGCACCACCCATTCCGATGATCCGGTTCTTTGGAAGACCTGTTGCTTTGTGTGTCAAATAGGTCATTGTATCCATTGGGTTACTTACCACAATGATGATGACATCTGGAGAATACTTGATAAGGCTAGTGGCCACTGTTTTCACAATACCTGCATTGATGCCGATCAATTCTTCTCTGGTCATTCCTGGTTTACGTGGAATGCCGCTGGTGATAACAGCAACATCACTTCCTGCTGTTTTAGCATAATCGTTGGTAACGCCAGTGATCTTGGTGTCGAACCCGTTAAGGGTAGCGGTCTGCATGAGGTCCATTGCCTTTCCTTCGGCAAAACCTTCTTTGATGTCAACTAGAACAACTTCTGAAGCAAAATCTTTGATGGCGATGTATTCGGCACAACTTGCGCCTACTGCCCCTGCTCCTACTACTGTAACTTTCATGGTATGTGTTTTATACGTTATGGTTTTTCTGAAACGGTGGCAAATGTAGAAAAGAAGGCGAACGGCCAAAAGCAGACAGAGGTCAGTTTTACAGTTAGTTTATGAGGCCATGTTGATATTGGAGGGAGAAGCAGAAGAAGGAAATTGATGGTGGCGGTAAGGAAATCGAATCTTACATCGTGGAAATGACATCTTACAGTAAGGAAATCGAATCTTACATCGTGGCAATGGCATCTTACAGTAAGGAAATCGAATCTTACACCGTGGAAATGGCATCTTACAGTAAGGAAATCGAATCTTACATCGTGGAAATGGCATCTTCCAGTAAGGAAATCGAATCTTACATCGTGGAAATGACATCTTACAGTAAGGAAATCGAATCTTACAGTGGGGAAATGTTAACTGAGGAACCGGGGAAGGGAATTAGTGCTGACCTCACCCCCAGCCCCTCTCCTTGGGAGAGGGGTGACTAGGTAGTTAGCCATTAGGCTATATCTGATGACACGTAGGTTAAGAACTTTCCTGAACAAGGAAAAAAAGAAACCCGAGAAGAGAAGAACCGATGAAGGAATTTGAGCTAACC
>JAIPBM010000048.1 GCA_021739695.1 Flavobacteriales bacterium
TCTTCAATTTCTCTATCGCTTCCCTCTCAAAGTTGGCGTAATCGAATCTGTCTTTCTCTTCTTCTTTCATTGTCTGTGTCTTTTTCAGTTTTTAAATTAAGTATTACTGACCGTTGACACAGTTTATTGAACAGACTCCCAGATTGACATCGAACATGGCCAAACGATCATCGAACATGGCAAAATGATCATCGAACATGGCAAAACGATCATCGAACATGGCCAAATGAACATCGACAACGGCAAAACGATCATCGAACACGGCCAAATAAACATCGAACACGGCCAAATAAACATCGAACACGGCCAAATGAACATCGAACACGGCCAAATGAACATCGAACATGGCCAAATGATCATCGAACACGGCAAAATGTGTCAGGCTAGTTCAGGAAGAGACAATAGGACCGTTCTGATCTCCTTACTGCACGATAGCGCGCAAACCACGAAGCCCCATATCTACAGGTGTCTCTCCTGAATCAAATTGTCCGTTGCTGTTGCTATCTGTCCATTCAAAACTCTGATTGGTGGAGAACGAAAGTTGCACTTCGATGTCGGAAGTTTCATTTCCATAGATGGTCAATGGAGTTTGGAAAGGCCCTGTAACCAAGCAGCTTCCAGCAGGAATGGGGCTGTTAGATAATGGATTAACAACGGTGGTGAATCCGGCAGGTACTTGCCCAGACAAAAAGAAACTCTGCCCAACAACTGTGGATTCAAATCCCCAATAACCTTGCAATTTGTTTGCGTTCACATTCTCAACCTTTTGATTGATGTTGTACGAAGTGATGTAGGTATTGAATCCGATGAAAGAAGCGAGTGTGCCTGTTAGATTGTTGAAGCCATTTGCATTGTAAATGATGTCGAAATCTTGATAGGTAACTGACACACGGATGAACTCATAGGTTCCTGCAGAAATAGAACTCAACGGAATGGATAGGAAAACCTCGTTTTCACCTTTAACAATCGCTTTGTCGAAATTAATGGCGCGGCTTCCACCAGCATAGGTCTCTTCGCCTTCGTACACGATTTCACCCGTTCCTAAAGCCGTCCAAGCGGTAGGAATCATTTCTACATAATGCGCAGACATTTTATTGAAAGAAGGAGACTGCGCTGCATTTCCTGACGGAACGGTTGCAACGTTTCCGAAACTGTCATATCGAGTCTGCGTTGGGTCGAATTTGAACTTGAAGATCAGATAAGGACCATCAGGTTGCGTGTCTTTTTCAACACATGAACTAAGGCTGAAGATCAGAACAATGCAGGCAAGGATTGAATTACGTTTCATGAGGTTGTTCAAATATTCCCGTAAATGTAATTATTGGTATGCACGTGTACTTGGCCATCTGTTGGAAACCACAAATCCGCGCGTATTTTCTATCCACCCGAAATTGCTTTCAGAAAATCCAACACAGAGAATGGATTCGTTATCACAATCGAATTGTTTTTTCAGGAAGTCCAGAATCTGTGCTGCTGAAAGCAGGGTTGCATCATCGGTCAAAGTAATTTGACCGATCCAATCAGGTTTTTCAATCACGAGCCACTTCAATTCATCATTCAGAACCTCTTCAGCTTCCGAAAGAAAGCACCAGTATCCTTGTTCGAGGAAAGGATTTGAATGCTGCGGAAGTGTTTTCTTTTGACCTTGTCGAAAGAAGAATTGCCCTTTCATGAAAAGTTTGCTTTCAATCTGCTCTCCGTTGAATAGTCCTCTGATTTTTGGATGAGAAGAAAGCCGCATTTGATGTTCGGTGAGCTTCTTCATCTTCTGGTCCAAATTGTCCTTTGCATCTGGGCCGATCATTGCTGAGAAGTCCGATGAAGGAGCGCTTTGCAGGTAGTATTTCAAGGCAATTTCCCAATGTTCCAGTTGGCCAGTTGCTGTATCTCGTAGGAGTAGGTCAAGTTCTCCAATGGTGATATTGCCTTCTTGTACCTGATGGTTTTTGAGAACGATTTCAAACCGTTCGTCTTTATCGATAATATAGAAAAGCAACTGTTCGAAGTACTTGCCCATTGGCATTGCACCTAAGTTGTGAAAGTGCGCGTTCACTTCATCTGGCCTTGAATCCAATTCTTGAAGGAGTTGAATCACAGCTTTTCTGTGCGCTTCATCTCTGATGTAATCAACGCAGTATGGATAGGCGAGGAGTGATGGGCTGAAAATGGCCCAATGGATTCTGCGGAGATGTAGGTTTTTGAGAAGCATTGATTCAGACTTCGATTTTCCAAACTTTAATACTTCGGTCGTCTCCCGTGGAAATCAAGAAGTCATTAAAATCCGACCAAAGCAGCTTGTTCACCGAATTCTTGTGTCCACCATTACTGAGGTCGATGGTTCTGATCGGTCTCATTTTCCCGAGCTCCCAAATGCGGATGGTCTTGTCCATGCTACCAGTAGCATAGATCGGTTTAGAAGGATGAAAAACGATACTGTAAATGGCGTAATTGTGTGCAGGTATCCTGTAAAGAAGTTCGTATCCGCTTGCAAGATCCCAGAAATTCAATCGCGCATCTCTGCTTCCGGATATCAGCTGCTTTCCGTTTGGAGTGTACTCCAAACAATTGACCGAGAAATCCTTTTCGTGGCCCTCAAGTTTTGCCAATTGCTCAAATGTTTGGGTATGAATAACGCGAATGGTTCCATCGCCACAACCAATGACCATCTCATCTTTATCTGGCCGAAAGGCAACGCAACGGACCTTAAGAGGCGTTAACACTTCGTGATGAAGGAGTTCGAAATTGGGAAGGCTCCAAACAGCGTAACTGCCATCGGCACTAAGGCTGATGATGCGCTTGCGCTGCTCATCATATTCGATATTGAAAATGGTGTTCTGATGCAATTGGAATAACCTGATCTCTTTGCCGATATGGAGGTCGATGACGTGCATTCCGCCTGAGTAATTGCCCACAATGAGCAGATTGAACTCCGCGATGTACTTTAAGGCATACGAACGACTTGGTAACGAGGCAACGGCTTTTACAGCTTGCATTTGCTCCAGGTCCCACTCAACCACCAATTGGTCGTTGCTTCCAGAAAATATCCGATCGGATGCGGCCGCTTTTTCTAAACTGTAAACAGAACCATCCAGTCCGGTGAGTTCAGAAATGAGTTCGATATTCATTATTGTTTAATTAATTACGTAAAAAGTTGAACAATACTTGATGACCACTGTTCTGCATCAAACTAAACTAAAACTTGAATACAATGAAAAAGTTAATTATTGCACTGATGACCGTAGCCGTAACTGGTAGTTCTGTATTTGCTACAGGAGGAAATGGTGACGGTGAAGAAACAATTGTAGGTGTTGCTGCAGGGAACAAAGATTTCAGCACATTGGTTGCAGCTGTTAAAGCAGCAGATCTAGTTGCTACGTTGAACAGTGAAGGTCCGTTCACAGTTTTTGCTCCGACAAATGCAGCTTTCGAAAAATTGCCAAAGGGTACAGTTGAAAGCCTTTTGGAGGCAGAGGCAAAAGACAAGCTTACAGCAATTTTGACTTACCACGTGGTAGCTGGAGAGTTCAAAGCTGCTGCTGTGATTGAAGCAATTAAGAAGAACAAAGGAAAGTTTGAGATCAAAACAGTTCAAGGAGGAACCTTAGTAGCTTCATTGAAAGGAAAGAACGTGATCTTGACAGACGCCAATGGAAACGTTTCTACAGTTGTTATTGCTGATGTGGCTGCGTCAAATGGCGTAATCCATGCAATTGATACGGTTGTAATGCCGAAATAAGTACCATCCAATCAAGATAAAAACCGCTATCGATTAAATTCGGTAGCGGTTTTTTTTTGTGCTCAAAAGTTTAAGTGGTAAATGCATGATCAGTAAAAGTGTGCTAAAACTTATTCCTGATCAAGGCTTTCCATCTTCTTTTGTACGGCATCTGCCTGTGCATATTTGCTATCGCTGGCAGTTCTATTGATCTTCGATAATTCGAATGCCTCTTGCATCAGCTTGTTGTAGCGTTCCTGCAGTTTCTCTTTCTCTGTTTTCTTCTTGAATAATCCGAACATGGATCTATCCTTTTATGGCCGACATGCCTCCGTCAACCTTCATTATTTGACCTGTCATCCAAGAACTATGTTCAGATAGGAGGAAAGCGACTGCATTGGCAATGTCTTGGCTGGTTCCAATTCGTTTTAGCGGATGACGCTCAGCATTGGCTTCGCGCTTCTGGTCTGAGTTCAGCAGCTTTTCCGCCAATGGTGTGTCCGTCAACGATGGCGCAATGCAATTAACACGAATGGTAGGAGCAAATTCTGCCGCCAACGAGCGTGTCAATCCTTCAATGGCACCTTTAGAAACAGCCACTTGCGCATGGAAATTGAATCCTTGCTGTACCGCCACGGTGGAGAACAGCACAATGGAACCTTTACCCGATTTCAACTTTGGTAAAACTGCTTGAATGACCTTGATGGCACCGATGGTCTGCAGTTGCAGGTCTTCGGCAAATTCAGCGGGTTTGATGCGATGAAACGGCTTTAGGTTGATGCTGCCTGGGCAATACACCAATCCGTGCAATTCATCAGGAACGAAGGACAGATCCAGTTCCTCATCCAACACATTCAAATAATGGAATTCGATGTTCTCGGTTGATGCTGATTCGCTTTGGTTGTAGGTACCAAACACCCGAATTTCCTGCTTGGCTAACTGTAGCGCCAATGCTTTGCCAATTCCAGAACTGGCTCCTATTATGAGTATGTTCTTCATGATCCTGAGTCTGTGAATACACTATCGTCCACCTTGCGGTTCAACTCCACATTGGAGATGACCATCTTCACCTTTCCCGTTTCGTATTTCCCTTGAGTTTCGTCTTCTCGGACAGGCGTGCTGCTGAAATCGCCACTGATGGCTTTTGGCATTTTGAACCTTCGGAAATCGGCCATGAATTCCATTTCCCTTGGAAGAATATCGGTCGCGTTAGCGTAAGTGTTGAAGTAGGTTACGGTTCCTTCGCGTTTCAATGTAAGCTCAGATTTGTGAATCCGTCCGTCCTTTTTCCCCACCATCAAGCGCATAATTACCAACTCTTCTGGGTTATTCGGAATGATGTTGATGTTGTGGCAGGCAATGCCATTCACTACCGATTCTCCAGCCAAAATGGCGATGTATGAACTTGGGTCGTCAAGCAATTCCAACTGCTCAAACGGATTCTGCTTGGGTAGGAAAATCAAACCTTTGGTCTGCACACGGAATTTATCCGGTTTCTTGTAGAACATCTTCCCATTGATCTTCTCAATGGCCACGCCCGGAATGTCGAAGTTCATCTGCACATCGCATTTCAGATCGTTGATGGTTTTGAAGTCGATGCGGATCTTCTCTACAAGTTCGTTGGCTGTCTGTGCCCAACTCACGTGAGTGACGAGTAGAAGTAATGCAATGGTGATTGATCGTTTCATTATTCGATGATGTCTTTGTTCTTGAAATGATATTGAGTGATGCCGAAGAATACCAACGAATGCAGCACAAGAATGCCTGCAGACTGGAGAATTTCGGCAGTTGGGATCGGGTCGGAGAATAGTCTGCGCCACAGTCCCATGTGGTTGGTAAAAAGGAATGGCATGATCGGGTCGAAGAAGCTCATTTCAAAAGAGCTGATGACCGTGAAGACGATGATCACCACCATGGTAAGTACAATGGGGCCAACGCTGTTGTTAGAGAAGGCCGAAAGCATCAGCGAAAGCGAAGCAACGGTTGTCAAACTGATGAACGCAAACACGAATGCAGCCATGAATCGCCAGAACAACTCTGCATCGCGGATTACCACCAATCCATCGGCATTGAGCACCAATAGATCTCCCGGACCGAAAATGACCAACGATAATCCGTAGGCGAAAACGCCTAACAGAAGCAGAATTCCCAAGGAATAAAGCATGGCTGTTATCCACTTGGCCGAGATGAATTTGAATCGGCTGATGGGCTTGGTGAGAGAGTAACGCAAGGTTCCCATGGCGGCTTCGCCCGAGATGAGATCGCCCGTTACCAACGCAACCAACAACGGCAGCTGAATAATGAGCGTTTGCAGAATGATGAAACAGATGAGGTTTCCATTCACGACCGTGCCTTCCAAGGAGAAAACCTGGTCGAAATTCTGAAACAGCAGGTCGATGTATTCCTTGCCAGTAAAGTAGAACGAGGCATCAATCAGCGCTACCAACGCAATGATGGAACCCATGCCGATGTAGCTCCGCGGACGTGTGAACGCTTTGATAATCTCCGCTTCAAGAATCCGTCTCATGCAGCAGTCAGTTTGAGGAAGTAGTCTTCCAGTTTACGTCTGTGGTCGAGGCGATAGATCTTGTGATCGGCAGCGTTCAACTTGGAAACCACGTCTGGAATGGCGGCCAGTTCTGCGTTAAAATTGATCGCTTTTTGGTCTTGCATTACAGAATAACCCATCGCTTCAATCATCACCTTAGAAGCTGCCAGATCATCCGTCTCTAAACTCACAGAAACGGAATTCTTCGAAAGCAACTCAGACACGTTTCCTTGCGAAACACAAACACCTTTGTTGATGATAGCCATGCTATCGGCCATTTGTTCCACTTCGGAAAGGATGTGTGAAGAGAGAATGACGGTCTTGCCGAATTCCTCTTTCAAGCGGATAATGAGCTGACGGAGTTCGATGATTCCCTTCGGGTCGAGGCCATTTGTGGGTTCATCCAAAATGATGATCTCCGGATCATTGAGCATGGCTTGCGCAATTCCTAGTCGCTGCCGCATCCCTTGCGAATAAGTTGAAACACGATCACTTTCTCTTCCAGTCAAGCCAACCAGTTCAATCAAATCTGTGATTCGCTGTTTCGTGATTTCTTTAGGGTAATAGCGTGCCGAAACCTGCAAGTTCAGTTTTCCGCTTAGGTAAGGGTAGAAGCGAGGCTCTTCAATGATGCTGCCAATTCGTGGCAAGGCATCGTTCAGGTCTTTCAGGTCGATCTTTTCGAAATAACGAACGGTTCCTTTGTTCGGTTTGATCAAGCCGACCAGAATCCGGATCATGGTGGTCTTTCCCGCACCGTTCGGTCCCAACAGACCGAAGATCTCACCACGTTTTACTTCCAGATCCAGTCCTTTCAGTGCGTGAAAGGTACCGTAGTACTTCTCCAATCCTGATACTGACAATATCGTTTCTGACATGCTTTAATTGAAACTTATAGCAATCCAAACACATATTTTTGTTAAATGTTTTAATTTAAATCTTAAACAAAACAATTGATAGTGTGAACTAACTCACGCGCATTATGTTTCATTTTCAGAACTTTCTAGAAAATGAGAATCGCATTAATCATATTGGTCGTGGTGCTTTTGGTGTTTACCGCAGCGCAGGCCTACATCTCCATGGACATGGCCAAGACAGAACAACAAGCGTACGAAGTGCTTTGGAAGAACAATCAACTTGAAGCGCGTTATTATCCGAAGGCCGTGATGGCCTCGGTAACTGACTCGAGCAGCAGTTATCGCAGCAGTTCCAATCAGAATTTCCGCGTTCTGGCTGGATACATTTTTGGTGGAAACGAGAAGAGTCAATCCATAGCCATGACTGCGCCCGTTCATATGGCGTTCAACGAATCGGGTTCACAGATGAGTTTTGTGATGCCTGCTGATATGAAGATGGAAGAACTTCCAGCACCGAAAGACCGAAGCGTGAAATTCTCTGAAGTAGGAGAGAAGTACGTGGTAGCTATTCGTTTTGGTGGTTGGGCCAGTGATGATAAAATCGCTGAAAACGCTGATAAACTGGTTTCAACGCTTAAAACCATGGGCATCGAGATTCAATCCGAACCTTGGTACATGGGTTACAATCCCCCATTTCAACTCATCAACAGAAGGAATGAGGTGGCGGTAGAGATCAACAGATCTGATGTGGATCTATTGAAGTTGCTGTAGGTAGCAGAAATTTTCTGTCCACCGAAAGAGTTGATTTGTAGTTTAGTGCTTTCGCAATAACTACGCCCATGGACTTCAGTGTAATCGATCTAATTACATTTATCTCTTTTGCTCTTCTTGTAATCGGAGTTTCGCTTTATGCGGGTCGAAAAGAGGAAACCTCGGAAGATTATTTCCTTGCAGGACGAGGACTTACATGGTGGATGATCGGACTGTCGCTCATTGCTTCCAACATCTCTACCGAGCATTTTGTGGGTATGGCTGGTCAAGGATTCATGGCTGATATTGGCATGGCCATAGCCAGTTATGAATGGATTGCAGCGCTTTCACTCATCATTGTTGCCCTCTTCTTACTACCACGTTTCTTACGGTCAGGCATTTATACCATTCCAGAGTTTTTGGAATACCGCTACAACAAATGGCCACGGATGATCATGGGTTTTGGCCTGCTTTTCATGTATGCAGGCGTAACCATGGCTACGGTTCTTTATGCTGGTGCCTTGGCCATGCACACCATTTTCGGTGTGCCGATGGAAATGGGCGTTTGGCTGATCGGTGGAATAGCAGGTCTTTACACCGTTTATGGTGGATTGAAAGCCGTGGTTTGGTCAGACGTTATTCAAGGAACTGCATTGCTAATTGGTGGTGTGCTGGTTACTGTTTTAGCGATGGATGCCGTGGGTGGTTGGTCTGCATTTGTAGAGCTTTCTGCCGGACGCTTGCACACCGTTCTTCCTGCTGATCATCCTGAATTGCCATGGACAGCTGTGTTCATTGGCGGCATGTGGCTTCCGAACATTTTCTATTGGGGATTGAATCAGTTCATCACTCAGCGGACCTTGGCGGCCAAAAGCCTCTCGGAAGGGCAGAAGGGTGTGCTATTTGGAGCTAGTTTGAAGTTGATCATGCCCATGATCGTGGTGTTCCCAGGAATCATCGCTTTTGAGTTGTATGCCGACCAAATTCCGAATGCGGATCTTGCTTACCCAACGCTTATCAAGAACCTGCTTCCAACTGGTTTGATCGGAATCATGTTTGCAGCGCTATTTGGTGCTACCATGAGTACACTCGATTCGTTATTGAACTCGGCTGCCACCATTTTCACCATCGACTTTTATCAGGCATGGAAACCGAAAGAATCTTCTAAACACTACATCAAGGTTGGTCGAATTGCAACCATTGTATTTGTGGTTTTAGCCTGTTTGAGCACACGCTTTGTAGCCGATTTCGGTGAAGGTCTTTATAAGTTCATTCAGATTTGGTGGGGCTGTATTCAACCCGGAATTGTAGCTGCATTCTTCTTAGGTTTCCTTTGGAAAAAGACCTCTTGGCAAGCTGCTGTTGCAGGAATGCTCATCAACGTGCCATTGTATCTGATTCTACTGAATCAATTCCCAGAGATTGCATTCCTTCATCACATGGCCATTTGTTTTGTGGTCTGCATCGTGGTAATGGTAGGCATATCGCTCATTAAGCCAGAAACCCGCGACATCGTTTATCCTGTGAACAAAGGATATGACATGAAGCCAAGCAAGACCGTCATTGTGTGGAGCGTACTGATTTTTTTAAGCGTGGTAGCACTGTATTGGGTATTCAGATAATACCTTTGATCCGTGTTTGAAAAGCTGAGCGAACTTCCAGATCTGAAGAAACAAGTAGTCAAATTCACCATGATAGGTGTGTTGGCCGTACTTGTTGATCTTGGCTGCTACTACCTTTTACTCAATCTTATTCCAGAACAGCTTTTTGGTTTTGCACCGAACGAATCAGTGGCCAAAAGCATCTCATTTCTGTGTGGAATGAGCGTTACCTATACACTTAATAAGATATGGACATGGAAAAAGCGCGACAGCTCCAAATCGCGTATGGCCAAGTTTGTGACACTCTATGGCTTGTCATTGGTGATGAACGTATTGGTCAATTCTTCCTTGCTATTTCTCCTGCATCATTTTGCCGATATACTCAATCTTCCGTACAAATATTTCATCGCTTTTATTGGAGCAACTGGCTTTAGTGCGGTAATGAACTTCCTTGGTCAGAAATTCTGGGTTTTTAAAGGAGACGAACCCGAAACACCGCAAGCATGAGTTTTGGTCGTGTGTTGGGAATGATGCGGAATGTGAAAAACTTCCCGTCCTACCTCTTTCATAAATGGGGTATTGCTAAGCAGGAGCCGTTTGTTCTACAAGCTAAGAATGATGTATCTGTAGAAGTGCCATCGCGCATGATGCATACAGCGAAAGAGGTGTTCTTTACAGATGATTATAGGTTTGATCAACTTAAAGAAACCATTTTGGGCTTAACCGCAACGCCAACCATTGTGGATGTTGGTGCCAATGTGGGCTACCTTTCTGCATTCAGTTTCACACGATTTCCGAAGGCCAAGGTTATTTCTGTAGAGCCGATTCCGAATAATCTGAACTTGCTTAGACGAAACAAGCAGATGAACAGCCAATTTGATTGGACCATTTTTGAAGGCGTTCTTTCGGATACGGATGGAGAGTTGGAAATCCAGTTCGACAACACCGATTCGTTCAGTACATCAGCTAGCATGTATGGGCTAGATGCCGGAAATGATAAGTTAAACGTCAGGTCATTGTCGCTTGATAGCCTGATGAAAGAACGGCAGCTAGCACAGATCCATATTCTGAAATTGGACTGCGAAGGCGCAGAATACGACATTCTTTATTGCTTGAATGATAAGCAATTGAATTCCATTCGATTCATTACCATGGAAACGCATCACATTGATAATGAACGCAGAAACCGCGATGTGCTTGTTTCTTGGTTGAGCGGAAAAGGGTGGAATACGGATGTGGTACGATCTAAGGTTTTGGCGATCAATCCATCCTTCTCTCAGCTTTAAACCTCAACACCCAACTGATATTTATTCGCTTCAACATCCGCACTCGGAATCCAGTCTTCGTACTTCACAGAATCATCCAGTACGACAGGATGGCCTAAATAGTCTAAGCGCTTGGCAGGCCAAATACAGGTTTTCCAAAGATAAGGCAGGAGGTACTTCTGTTCTAGGTTCGGGTGTAACTGAGGGCGGATATGCTCGGCATGATACGCTGGTAATTGGCTCCAATGCAGATCGGGTCGATTGTGGTGCGCGCCATGAAAACCATTGTTGAATGCAATAAAGTTCAAGAACGGATTGGTAAAGTTTCGCGAATGATTAACAGCATGGTTTTCATCGCAACCATCATGCTGCCAGTAGTTGGTACCCACAATTCCCCAAGCGGCATACAGATGAGGAATAAAAATGAGCAGCAAGGCATATTCCCAGTTGTAGAACAGCAATCCGAATTTGGCGCGCTGTACAATCACCATTTCCAATGCATACTGGTAGAACCAACTCGGTTTTTCCTTCAGCATGCGCTTGGCAAATATGTTCTCATCCTTCATAATGCCTGGCGCATTCTGAAAGAACATCATGAACTGATTCATGAAATTCCATCGGTAGCGCATTTGCGTACTACGGATACGGTCCATCGGCTTTTGAGTGTGCTGGTGGTGACTGAAATTATGTCCCGAAACGTAGGCGCTTACGGAATGTCCGTACGTGAAAGACAGCACTACTTGAAACAACTTGTTCATCCCTTTGCTCTTGAAAATGGGATGATGGATGGTATTGTGAACGATGACAGCACACATGAAAGAAAGCACAGCCAGCACAGCCATAATCGGCAAACGCAAGTACCATTCTGATGGAAAATAAACCCACGCCAAAATGGAGCAGGTAAAATAGAGGGCAACTACTGCCAGCGTTCGGATATCTGCTGAATATTTAAGCATGATGCAAAATTAGTCATTCGCTTATGTTCATCGCGTCCCATCAAATACTGTTTCTACCCATCCGTATATTCGGGAAAAGAGAATGGAAAGCTTAGTACTGATTCGGTCGTATTACAGGGTTTGTATATATTTACACTAGACCAATCAACAAAAAAGAACGATGAAACATCTATTACTCTGTTTTACGCTGGCTTTGACATTCGCCAACGTTTTGGCTCAATCACCCCAACTAATGAACTACCAGGGCGTAGCCCGAGACAATGGCGGAAACGTTCTTGCCAACCAAGCCGTTGGTGTTCGTGTATACATCCGTAGCGGATCAACCACGGGAACTATCGTTTATCAAGAAGAACATGCGGTTACGACCAATGATTTCGGTCTCTTCAATCTGCAGATAGGATCGGAAGATATTGGTGGAGCCATGCTGGTCATCGATTGGGCGGGAAATTCACATTACATCGAAATAGGTCTAGACCCATCGGGCGGAACCAGTTATCAGACCATGGGCGTTTCGCAATTGATCTCTGTTCCTTACGCACTACACGCTAAAAGTGCTGCTAATGTGAGCGGAACTGCCAACTACGTTTCTAAGTTCAGTTCAAGCAATCAGTTGGGTAATTCGCAGTTATTCGACAATGGAACCAACATTGGTATTGGCACCACAACGCCTTTGGAGAGGCTGCATTTGGATAATGGTTCTCTCCGTATCAACTCAAGTTTTGGAAACATCAAATTTGAAAGCACTGGAGGAACCGGCTGGCAGTGGAGCACACAAGGTGGAGGAGTGGGTCTTCAATTACATAATCTAGTAAGCGGTTCAACCGACCAGTTACGTATGTATCTGGATGGAAGCAATGGCAGAATGGGACTAGGCACTGGAACCCCTCTGTCTCCGCTTGATATCAGAGGTGGTGCATCTTCAGAGATTGTTCGTTTGGTGACCAACGATCAGTTGCAGATAGGTTTTTACGAGGCGCTTAGCTATCGCGGTTATGTTGGTTCTGTAGCAGGTAACGAGGAAGATATTGACCTTGCCAGCGATGCAGGCTCAGTGCATTTGGTAACGGGTGGAACCATCGACTTGACCGCTAAGGCTGGTAAGATCGGTATCGGCAACACAAGTCCTGCAGCAACGCTCGATGTGAATAATCCAAGTACAGGACAAACAATTAAAGTCAATGCTACCGATCAGGTCTATCTTGGTTTTTGGGAGAATAACGGCTACCGCGGTTACGTAGGTTCTTACTATGGAGGAATTGCAGATGTAGACCTAGGCAGTCTAGCAGGCTCCGTGCATTTGGTTACCGGTTCTTCTATTGACCTTACCGCCAAAGCAGGAAACATCGGAATTGGAACAACTGATCCAGTCCAATTGTTGGATATAGTAAGCGCTGGAAATGCTTTTGCACGGATTACGTCCGCTTCAAATGCAAATGAAGCTGGATTGGACCTCATGCGAGATGGCGGCAACAGCCAATGGCGCATTGCAAATGATGGTTTCGATAATCAAGGCGAGTTGGTTTTTAGGAGAGAGTCCTTCGGGTTGACCACTCCGTCACGCGAATACAGATTCAGTGCATCCTTCTTCCAACCTGCTTCTGACAACAACAAAACCTTGGGTACTGCTAGCAACCGATGGTCTGTTGTTTATGCAGGTAACGGAACAATCAATACCTCCGATGGTAGGGACAAGGAGAATGTGCGCGAATTAGGCTATGGCATCGCTGATTTAATGAAACTGCGTCCTGTTTCATTCACATGGAAAGAAAAACCACAGTGGGGCACCAAATTGGGACTGATTGCACAGGAAGTGGACGAAGTAATTGATGAAGTGGTTATCCAAGGTAATCTAGAACCTATCTACAATGATGCTGGTGAGGAAATCGATAAGACCGATCGCTATGGAATCTTCTATTCTGACCTTATTCCTGTTCTTATCAAGGCAACGCAGGATCAACAATTACTGATTGAAAAACAGCAGGCACAGATCGATGCGCTCATTAAGGACAACGAATCCATCAGGGAAGAATTGAAGAAGTAATAGTGCCCTAATCGCACGAAAGAAAGCCCTGCATCTGCGGGGCTTTTTTGTTTTCATGACGTGATTCACTTCACTCGTTGAACTATTAAATTTGTACCATGGAAACAACAGCCAGAGCCGCCAACTTCCGTAATTACGAAGAGGGCGAAACCATAGCCACGGTAAGAGAGAATTACCGTAAGATGCGTACCAACCAAACGGTTGAATATGTTCAGCGCATGCGCAATAAGTACCTAAGCTTCGATCGACCAATGCACGTGTGGGAGGCTATGGAAAAGCTGAACGTATTCGTTGATCTGAGCGACCCGGATATGAACCTTCCTAATCTGCATCATTTGGTGCAAACAGCTGAAGGCATGCGAGCGGACAATCGACCAGATTGGATGCAATTGGTTGGCCTCATTCACGACCTTGGCAAGTGCATGTTCCTTTGGGGAGAAGATGAAGATGGCACCAGCATGAAAGAGCAGTGGGGATTGGTGGGTGATATCTTTCTAGTAGGTTGTAAGTTTCCACAAACCTTGGTTTATCCTGAGTTTAATGATGCCAACCCCGATATGCAGGACCCACGCTACAATACCGAATTAGGTATCTACAGCAAAGGATACGGATTAGACAATGCGCTAAAAGCTTGGGGACACGATGAGTACCTGTTTCAAGTGCTGACCAATCACAAAGAGAACAGCATACCGAAAGAAGGTATGACCATGGTGCGCTACCATAGTTTTTATCCTTGGCACACAGGCGGTAGCTACATGGACATCATGGCAGAGGAGGAGAAGCCTTATTTGGATTGGGTGAAGGACTTCAACCAATATGACCTTTATACCAAACGCCCGCAGACCTACGAGTTGGACGACCTGAAAGGTTACTACTTGCCTATTATTGAAAAGTACCTAGGGAAGGGGCCAATATATTGGTAGGTCTTGGCTTTGCGAGGATTTATCCTCCAGTGGCTGCGTTTTCCTTTTTCTGACTTTGCTTAAAGCGCATGCGGTAGCTCAATCCAATGCCTACATACCAATCTCGTTGTTCGGGGTTTGGCGAAACCAACCATTTACCAACACCCGATTGTACATCCAGTTGTAGGTCGTTGGTGACGAGGAATGAAACGCCTCCATTGATCCGTGGGTACCAATAGTCGATTTTCAGGTCATTCGACCCTAGATAATTCGTTTGATTGCCGTAGGCGGCATAGTATTGTCCGAAGTGTTCCAGGTACATGGAAACACGGGGCGAAACGGCCACACTGAGATTGAGGGTGTACTGCAGGGTAGGCGCATTTAGCCACGTCATGCCGATGTTGGAAGAAAGTTTGACCCGGCTTTCCAATTGCTGCTCAATTAGAATCAGAAATTTGGGTCGGATACTGTTCTGGTACATGGGCGTGCCTTTTTTCGGGAAAGAAACCTCGGCAAACAATCCGATGGAAGGAATGGCTCCATTGGCTTTTACCACATTGCCACGCAAACGGAACGCATAGTTGAGGTCTTCGATCTGATTGGTTGAATAATTGTTCTTTTTTTCTTGGCTCATGTTCATGTAGGCCACCGTGAAGTTTACTTCCAAGCGCTCCGCAATGCCTACCCGAATCACGGCTTCGCCCATTCCTCCCGAAAAACCAGAACTCCAACGCGAATTGAGGGTGGACTGAGCAAAATCTCCACCTACCTGAAATTGCAGTACTCGTGCTCCAACAGTAGTGGCTGCATTGGTCATGCAAGGCCTGTCGCTAGCAATGGTTTCTGAAAATTGGGCACGAACCTGTAAGGCACTGAGGCAAAGAAGGAGTGAAGCGAAGAGTAATTGAAAACACTTGGACATCGATTACTGGATTTGAAGGCCCAATTTATGAATAGAATCCATGGCGGTACATGAGATATGCCTCATGCAAGTGTAGCCGTTTTATTGGCTTATCTTGCAGGCTACAAAACACAAGACAAATTCAAATGGCACACATCAAAAAAGAAGAGAAAAAATCGATCACGCAGAAAATGCTCTCGTTCAGACTATCAGGTTTGGTGGCCTATGCTAAATATTTGGCCGACCAGTTAGAGAGTTCAGAAGGGAAAGAGCACCGCAAGGCCTACACCAAATATATCAAGAGCGAAATAAAAAGTACAGCCAAGAAAATTGACCGTGTAGAATCGAAATTGGAAAAATCGAGCCCCAAGTTGGTAAAGTCTAAAGTGGAGCCGAAGCCATTGGTAGTGGCTAAGCCAGCTGCCGTGGACAAACCAAAAACCGTTACGAAACCTGCTGCTAAAGCTATTGCCACAAAACCTGTAGCAAAGGCTGCTCCTTCAAAACCAGCTGCGAAAGCCGCAACGAAACCTACGGATGCCGCAAAGCCTGCTGCTGATGCCAAAGTGGTGAAGCCTAAGTAAGCCTTTTCGTACCGCTTCGGGTCTCTGTAATGCAATAAATGGGTTCTTAAATTGCATGCATGTGCTACGCCATTGAAGAAGGCTATCGGAGGAGAATAAATGAGGGCATCCGCAAAGGCGCCAGTGTAGCAGACATCAACTACCACATTGACGCCTTCAATAAGAAATTCCCCGACCGTGCCATGCCTCGTATTCAAGGAGGCCATTACCTGAGTCGCTTTACTCACC
>JAIPBM010000049.1 GCA_021739695.1 Flavobacteriales bacterium
GATGAGTTGGAGAAACGATTCGGTTGAAACGCTTCACGTTTATTGAACATCTTTGTTGTGCATGAAAAAGGTGTTGATTCTTGCATACGATTTTGAACCACTGAATTCAATCGGAGCTCAGCGACCGCTTGGTTGGTTCAAGTATTTCAAGGAATTTGGATTGCATCCCGTAGTTGTAACGCGCCATTGGGACGCGATTAACGAACCGAACGACCTTGTAAGGCCAAGCCTAAATCAGCAAGTCGTTAAGGAAGAAACGGAGCTTGGAACAATTGTTCGAGTTCCTTATCAACCCAATCTAAGAGATCGGATTCTTCTGAAACATGGAATGCATAAAAGGGTGCTAATCCGTAAGTTACTCTCACTATTTTATTCTGTTGGGCAATACTATTGGATGCGACTGGATAATCGGTCGAATATTTACCATGAAGCGCGCAAATGCTTAATTAATAGTAAGTATGATGTGATCATTGCAACGGGCGAGCCATTCATTCTGTTCCGATATGCCGATTTGCTTTCGAAGGAATTTGGAATTCCTTGGATTGCGGATTATCGTGATGGATGGAGCCAGAATTACGCTACGCTTCATGCCTCCGGAAAGCTTCAAACTTGGTTGAACAATACCTTCTTTAGTAAAATAGAAGAACGGATTGTGAGGAATGCGCGGCTTTGCACCTTCACAGTTGAATCGCATCAGAAAGAAGTCGAGAATCTCATTCCAGGAATACGATCAGAAATTGTGATGAACGGATTTTTCGAGGAACTGATTCAGCAACTTCCTGCAATTGACCGACCTGAAAGACCTTTCGTGATTGCTTATTCTGGCACCATTTATCCTTATCAGGAGCTGGAAGTTTTTCTAGCTGGTTTAAAAAATGCAATTGAAAAGAATGATCTCAATCCACACGATATTCAACTTGTATTCTACGGTTTAGAATATCAACCTGAACAGTTGAATCGTGTAATCGGATATTCGGAAATGCTAAGACCGTTTATTCGAACGACAAGAAAAATGCCAATGAAAGATGTGCTTCTTGAACTGAATAAAGCACATGCACTATTGCTACTTGCCTCACCAAATCAACAACAGATCTACGCCAAAGTATTCGATTACATCGCATTGAAAAGACCAATTATCTTGTGCAAAAGCGACAATGGCCCATTGCAGAAAATGGTGCTCGATACTGTTTTACCTATGATTTGCAACTCAGAATCGGAAGTATCAGATGCTATCTCAAAATTGAAAGATCATCCCGTTTCAAACGATAATCATTCGCTCTCTTCTGAAAAGTATTCGCGTAGACATCAGGCGTTCGTACTGGCCGCCATCATCAAAACACTCGAAAAATAAAAACCCCGCACAACTTTCGTCATGCGGGGCAACCTTCGATGGGCCATTAACCATCAACCATGAAACCTCCATTTACATCATCCCCTGCACACTATTCCACGGCCCACCATTTTCTACTTCAATTCCTGCTTTTCTTAATTGATCTGCCGCCATTCCACTTCTTGCTCCAGATCGGCAGCAAGTGATGATAGGCTTGTTCTTACGCTTCAATTCATTTACCTTATTCGGAATCAAGTTCAACGGAATATTCACCGATTGCTTGATGTGTCCTGAGCGATATTCCTCTGGTGTTCTTACATCTATGATCATCGCTCCTTTGGCAAGCAATGCTGCCACCTTTTCGTTCTTCTTGGTTCCTCCAAATAATGCTGAAAATATGCCCATGTCTTTTCGTTTTTCTGACACAAAGGAAACAAGCCTTGTCTGCACTGTTCGTAACCATAGTTACACAAGTGTCTTCATTGTCTTCGCAAACACAAGAATCGCGCTTAAAACTGGTATTTTAGGCCTCTTCAAAACATGTATATGATTCGCTTCATTAAACCACTTTTTGTACTTGGAATCGGCTTTGCGGCCTATCTAGGATCCATTGCCAACTACAAATGGACCGATGCTCAGGCGTATCACGGACCAGGTGAGGTCAATTTTTTCCGCGATAACAACATCGGACTTCCGCTTTCAGACAACGGGTATTTTAAAGCTTCTGGAAATTGTGATGGATGCCACGGCTACGATCCAACACTGAATGCGAATACGAATGAAATGGGACACGATATCAGCCCTGTTTCTTACTGGCGCTCCACCATGATGGCCAACAGCGCTAAAGACCCGTTCTGGCGCGCCAAAGTAAGTCACGAGGTAACCGTGAATCCACAACATCAAGTGGCTTTGGAAGACAAGTGTACTTCATGCCATGCGCCTTTGGGACGATATTCCTTCCAAGAATTTGCAATGGGACCTTACGGGATGTCCGACCTCGAAAGTGATTCGTTGGGACAAGATGGCGTTTCGTGTCTTGCTTGCCACAAACAATCTGACCAACAATTGGGCAACTTGAATTCAGGCGCGTTGAATTTTGCCCCGCAGCCGGTGGCCTATGGTCCGTTTGAGAAACCGTTCGAAGCACCGATGCAAGACCTTGTAGGCATCATTCCAGTTTACAGCAACCACATCAACGATGCTGGGCTTTGTGCTGGTTGCCACACGCTCATCACTGAAAGTGTCGACCTCAATGGAGACTTTACGGGAGCTACGTTTGTGGAGCAGGCCACGTATCACGAATGGTTGAATTCAGCATATAATGATGGTCAATCCAACGCTACTACGTGCCAAGGATGCCACATGCCGACCATTGATGAAGGCATTGTGCTTTCAGCAAATTATACCGAGTTGTTTCCCCGTAGTCCTTTTTCGAAGCACGAATTGGTCGGAGGAAACAGCTTCATGCTCAAATTGCTGAAGCAAAATGCCGCTACCTTGGGCATTGCTGCCACTGATGAGCAACTGGATTCTACCATTGCCCGAACAGAAAAAATGCTTCAGCATCGAACCATGAATCTGGATGTGTCTTTTGCCACTTTCGATAATGACACTGCCTATTTCGAAGTAAGCTTGGAAAACCTCGCAGGACATAAATTCCCTTCGGGCTACCCTGCTAGAAGAGCTTTCATCGAGTTTTTGGTATTCGAAGAGAATGGCGATACCTTATTCAAATCGGGTGTACTGCAATCCGATTACGAAGTGCTTGGGCAGAATACAACCTTCGAACCACATTACGATGTGATCACGAACGAACAACAGGTTCAGATCTATGAAATGGTAATGGGCGATGTGAATGGCGATGTGACCACTGTGCTTGAACGGGCGGTTGCTCCGATAAAAGACAATCGATTGACTCCGCTTGGGTTTAGCACCACTCATGCTGCTTACGACACCACGGTATTGGCAGGAACAGTGCTTGTTGACACAGATTTCAACTTCGATGGATTTGAAGGATCAGGAACCGATGTGGTGCATTATCACATCCCGTTAAATGGATACAACGGAAGCATTAAAGTTCGTTCTCGCGTCTTTTACCAATCGGCTCCGCCTAAATGGATGCAGGAAATGTTCGCAGTCTCGACTCCTACGATTGATGCTTTTGAAACGATGTACACTAATGCCGATCAACGACCTGTGCTTGTGGCTGCCGATTCCATTGAGAGCATAGCTGTGGTTACTGGTTTAAAAGAATCTGAAAAGCTTGATTTTGCGGCCTATCCCAATCCAAGCCAGAACGGATTGGTGCAACTTCGCAATAGCAAGCTCAGCGAGATCACGAACGTTCAAGTTTTTAGTGTGAAAGGAAAGCTTGTGGCGAGTTTTGGCAAGTACCCACGCAATGGCATCCAACTACCTAAAGAACCGGGCATTTACTTCATTCGAATTGAAGGTTCGTTTGGAACCCAAGTGATAAAGGTTCTTAGAACTTGATGGAAATATAAATCGGGTTACTGAACGGACAGGAATGTCAGGTTTGCATCAAGCAACCTAAAGCTTCTTGTCAACGATGGTTTTTGCAGCAATACGGGCCGTGAGTACACAACCACCCAAGAAAGTGCCTTCCAACGCGCCTTTTCCGTGCGAACCACCACCACCGAATCCTGCAGCTTCGCCAATAGCGTAAAGCCCAGGAATGGCTTCTGAATGGCCATTGACAGGCTTGCTCATAACGCGGCCTCCTAAGTCGGTCTGAATACCACCTAATGTTTTGCGCGAGAGAATGGATTCTCGAATGGCAATAAGAGGAAGTGCCTTATCGTCCAATATCTTTTGGAATTTGCACGTGCGCACCTTATCACCTCGGTATTGGCGTGCGTGAGCAATCCTCCGCAACTGCTCATCATCATGGAAGCTCGGACCGCGATCAATCATCGCATCGTAAGGAAGGATACTATCGCGAACATGATCTAGTTTCACATCGTCCGTTCCTTCCAAAGCGTTCATTTTATCGACCAATTCATCCAAGGTGTTGGCGGTGACAAAGTCTGGGGAATTGAGCATATCGTTCACTAACTTCTTATTTCCTAAAAGTATGTCTTTCAAGAATTTAAGTAGATTCTTATCACGTATAGCTTCATTACTTTCAGAACCACTGATAGCAAACTCCTTCATCATGATCTTCATATTCAAGACCTGCCAGCTGTACTTCTTTTCCTGCTTGCATATCTCTTCCACTGTCCAGCGCGTGTCGTAAGCAGTGATCAACGGATTTGGTCCAAAACGTTTACCCGTATGATCAAGCCATAAGGCTGATTTTGGCGGTACCAGACTCAATCCATGGTCCTTCCATTTCGGACGCGGATGCCGTACACCTGCAGCATAGTGCCACGCCCAATCTAAGTTGGTCACATTTCCATCTATCTTTTCCACCGCTTCGTGCATATCACCCAAAGCATAAGGATGCGAACCATTGAGAATGGTCTTAGGCGGTTCGCCCCATGGTTTATACCATGTATCGCGCACCTTTTGAATGTTGCCACCCAATCCACCTGTAGCTACAAGAATGTTTTCGCCTTTGGCAGTGAATGATTCTCCGCTACGTTCGTCAAGCCCCTTAACTCCTACTACACGTCCATTCTCCACCAACAGATCCTCAGCCTTGTGTCGATAGAGCATTTGCAAATGTGTAGAGGCTTTAGAATGCCCACGCATGCTTTTGATAAGGTCATCTGTCAACCCCTTTCCCGTTCCCCACACCATGTGAAATCGTGGGTACGAGTTTCCTGGTTTGAATAGCCCACGTTCTACCCAATGCACCACTGGAAAGAACTTAGTACCATGTTCCTTGGTAAGCCAAGCGTAAATGTGATCGGTACACATATTCACATACTGCTCTGCCCACAGCTTAGGCAACACATCTTTATCACCAAAATCGGCTACTGAATGCCAATCGCTAAGCGCAAGTTCCACGCTGTCTTTCATTCCAGCTCTTCGCTGCAAGGGCGAATCCACGAAGAACATGCCACCAAAACTCCATTTAGCCAAGCCCCCTAGTTCTTCCTCCACATCGCGGTCTAGCAATAGCACTTTCTGACCTTCGTTCATTAATTCGATGGCAGCGGTAATGCCGGCAATTCCGCCTCCAATGATCACTGCATCAGCTTGGTATTCTTTCATTTGTCTCGCTTAAGACCGCTAAAGTTATCAGATTCGGCAATTGATGAGAAACGAGCTTAACTTTGTTCGGCTTTGAAAGACATTATCCGCTATAAAACCAATACGATCAGACTCGCAGAGAATGGAATCGTGTATTTTAAACCAGAGGCCGATGACGTCTATGAAGCTCACGACTTAATAGCCATTCTAGATTTGGCTGAGGAAGCTGCAGCCGGGAAACCGCTGCTGTTGCTGATGATGGTAAACGAGTTTGAATTCTTAATGACAGAGGAGGCTCGCAAGCTATTTGGTTCTTACGAAAAAGCTGAAAGAACCATAACGGCAGAAGCTGTTCTGGTTCGCTCTACTGTTTCACGGATGATGTACAATCTACTCATTCAAGTGCACAGACCAAAGTTTCCGTTCAAGGCATTTACGGAAGAAAAAGATGCTGTTGAATGGTTGCTGGGTCATGCTTAAAAATTATGTTCGGCACTTTATCTCCGATCCCTCAGCGATTTAACGATACTGATTTACAAATAACCATAGTGACGTGCATCACATTATACCGAACATGGGCAACCTAGCTTTGTAAAGTAAATCATAAGAAATCAGAACATTATGGCAACCATCAAATTAACCGCAGATAAATTCAAGAGTGACATTTTCGATTACACTACCGAGAAGGAGTGGAAGTATAAAGGAGAGCGCCCTGCCATCATCGACTTTTATGCCGATTGGTGTGGTCCTTGCAAAATGGTCTCCCCGATCATGGAAGAACTTAGCAATGACTATGCAGGCAAAGTGGACATTTACAAAGTAGATACCGAGGTTGAACAAGAACTTTCGGCCGTATTTGGCATTCGCAGCATACCAAGTATTCTCTTCATTCCTGTTGAAGGAGAACCAATGATGCAGCCTGGTGCATTGCCAAAAAATGCCTTTAAGGAAGTCATTGAAAAGGAGTTATTGCAAACGGTGTAAAGGCTTATAAGAATCGACATGTAACAGCTGGCTTTGTACAAACATTGTCAGCTGTTACGTTTTTATCGTTGCGTAAAAATCAAATGCCTTTCGAATAATCGAAGAACATGGAATTTATGGCACAGTTCCAATAGATATCAAAACCAAGTGTTAAGAACTATTGATTACTTCAATCGATATTAACATGCGACAAGGGCACATTCTGATAGTTTCGTGCTGCATTTACGCAGCCCATGAAAACAATCATCCATTTCGTCATCCTTATTGCGCTCTCTGTAAACCTCCAAGCGCAAAGTCTTGCCGGGGTAGAAAGTGTGGAATATGATCCTATAAACAATCGTTACCTCACTTCGTCAGACAATACATCTATCGTGGCAATTGCGCCTAATGGGGCACTGTCTTACTTCGGAAGTGGCGCACAGGCATCGCACGGCATGGAAGTAGTTGGAGCTGCACTATATGTGATAGACGGAACAACTATTCGTTGCTACGATCTGATCACTGAAAACTTGATCTTCTCGCAAACCGTATCTGGCTCTCAATTCTTGAATGGAATGACATCGAATGGCACAGATAGCATTTGGTTCACAGATTTCAGCGGAAAGGACATTTACGCCATGGATGTGACTGACCCCAGCAATTATACAATGATTGTTCAGAATATTTCTGAAACTCCGAATGGCATCAGCTATGATAGCGAAAATAACCGCTGCGTATTCGTAACATGGGGAACGGGAAAAGTGAAGGAGATGGACCTGACCACAAACGTCATTTCAGATGTTGTAGCTAACACAGGTCTGTTCAACATAGATGGAATTGACAGAGATGCTCAAGGAAATTGGTATCTCTCATCGTGGGGAAACAGTTCTAACCCGCAGATCACTAAGTACACGAATGATTTTTCGAGTTCCGAAACGATCACTGTTCCTGGAATCAGCAGCCCGGCAGATATCTGTTATGCTCCTGAAACAGATACGTTGGCAATTCCTGGAGGCGATCAAGTGCTATTTGTAGGTTTTGAAAGCACTAGTGTTGGTATTGAAGAAGAGAATTTTGAAGCCTACCGAATTCATTACAATTCAGGCTATCCTGTGGTTCAGTTCGATTTCAACGAGGATCAAGATGCGGTACTGGAAATTGTGGATATGAGCGGTCGTGTGGTTTACACGATTTTGGATGGTCATCAGCCAAAAGGAGCACAAATGGTCGTTTTCAGTTCCATCGGTCTCTATTCTGGTGCCTATTTTTGCCGACTGCAATCCAAGGAGCTCAGCTTTGCCGAACGCATCATCATTCCGTAAAAAACTTAAGATGACCCAATGAGGTCAGTGATCAACTTTCTTCTGATTCTGCCCATTCGATTTTACCAAGGCGCCATTTCGCCTTGGCTGCCTCCAAGTTGCAGATATACGCCTACCTGTTCCACTTATGCCATCGATGCCATCCAAACTTGGGGACCGATAAAAGGTAGCTGGTTGGCCATCAAAAGAATCGGTTCGTGCCACCCTTGGGGCGGTCATGGTTATGATCCGGTACCTGAACGAGAGGATAAATCTATTTTAAGACATTCTGCTCCAAACAACAGAAATGGTCATGCCGGATATGATGTGCCAGATGCCCCATGTGGCACAAAGAAGTGCCATCTCCCCTATTTCGGGAAAGAAATTGAAGCAGATGATCAATCCAAGTCCTGAATTCTGAATGCCTGTTTCAATGGCCAAGGAACGAGATGCCGGTTCTCCCAATTTCCCTGCCCTTCCTACAAGATAACCCAATACCAAAGCAGAAAGGTTGTGCACGATGACCAAGGCCACCACCAGATCGGCATACTTGATAAAATTGTCTTTGTTTTTGAGGAATGCCATAAGCACAAAAACGATGAAAATGCCCATGGACAACCATCGGACAGGCTTCATGATCTTGAGGGTTAAAAGCGGTTTTCGCGCAGCGAACACCATTCCGACAAACACAGGCAGAATTAAGAACAGAAATACGGTTTCGAACAGTTCGAATGCATCAAGTCTTACCGATTTCAAAAGTTCGCCCGTACCTGGATAAAGTGAACTCCATAACTCGAAATTGAAAGGCGTAAAGAACACGCATAGCAGTGTAGATATGGCCGTAAGCGTAACCGATAAGCCAAGATCGGCCTTGGCCATCGAACTCATAAAGTTGGAAACAGTACCTCCAGGACATGCGGCAACCAGAAACATTCCGAGCGCCAATCCTGGCAAAGGATTCCAGAAATAGGCGATCACAAACGTAAGTGCAGGCATGAGAATGAACTGCGACAGTAAACCAAGAAGCGTTGATTTCGGTCTTCGGATGGCGCGCGTGATATCGGACCACTTCAGGTCTAGCGCCACTCCAAACATGATGAATGCCAAAAGGAAGTTCAGTAGCAACCTACTGTTCGGGTCAAAATTGATGGCAATCTGCTCCTCCACGTTCAAGTATTAAAAGGTAAGTATGAGGAACAGAAAGTCAATCAGATGTTGCGACAATTCTTAATTTCTAATTTTCCATTCCTAATGACTAGGCCGTCCAAGCTACAAGAATATCGCGAGGGCCTTTATATGGTAGTCTTCCGTGCGAGGTGCTGAAATTATCAATCATCAACACGTCTCCCAATTTCCATGGATTGGCCACCAGATTGTTCCAGATAAGCTGCTCTACGTGTTCAACATAGGATTTAGGTATAACCGAGCCATCTGCAAAAAACATATGCATGGCTTCATCTTCTGGCTTCTTGAAAATTCGTTTGAAGAATGTGATGGTATTCAGCATGACCATATAACGTAAGGAGAAAAAATCCTTGCGTCTTGCGTAAATGTGCTTGTATTCGATAGCAGCCGCTTCGCGATGAAACACTTGCAAGTGATTGAACCAAACCATTTCGCCTGTATCCGGGTGCTTCTGAACCGCAGGTCGCTCGTTAACCAAGCGCAACTTATCATCAGGAAGCCAAGTTGGCTTGAGTTCATTCTTCTTACATTCTTCTTCTACCTTGGAATGATCTGTGGTCTTAAAAAGTTCATCCCATTTTTTAAGTTGAAACAGGTCGTTTCCGGCCTTGGTGTTCGGTCCAGAGTAATTTCGGATAAGCTTCACTCCTTTCTGCTCAAATTCTTTGCGAATTGCGGGGTCCATTTGTTCGTAGACCTTTCTGAAATCGCAAACGGGTGTTTCGCCCCCATCTTGCGGCTCAACGTAGCAGAAAAAGAACAGATAGCGCGGAGCAGTTGGCAAGAAGCTCATTTCGCAATGCTGCGTTATCGGATAATATCCAGGTAACTCGCTGGCCGAATGCACAAATTTGGTTCGGCTATTGCGAGGTGATGTTCCCGCGTAATTATTCTGCAGCCCAGGTTCAAGCGCTAGTGCTACATCTTCAAAATCTTCAGGAGATCTTACATCAAAGCCTCGGAATAAGATGGCTCCGTTTTTCAGAAGTTCGCTTTTCAACGAATCCCGTTCATTTGCAATACGCCCCAGCAAAACCTCTTTGCTCGATTCCTTATCCGGTTTTACGGTGAAAAGTTGTTCTGACATTTGTATAATTGAGATGAGCGAAGTTGCGAAATGACTTTATCATTAACAATTATTGACAGTTTATCTCCGTTTGGCACGGTAATTCATCTCAACAGATCATCGTTATTTGCAAAACCAATGAGAAATCTCGTATTCATCGTCATCATCCTAATGCAGGTTAGCCTTGGGTATGCACAAGATCGGAGACTCCTTGGTGGCATTATCAAAAACACCATTACTGCCGGGCCGGTTGTTTCTGTTCACGTCCTGAACCTTACCGATTCATTGGCCACGATCAGTTCGGAGAATGGAGCTTTTAAGATTCCCGTGAATCTTGGCGATAGCTTGGTTTTCACCTGCATCGGTTATCATTCCAAAGCGCTGATCATAACCGAAAAGGAAATGACTGCGGATTACATTGAGGTTAAAATGGCGCAGCGTGAGTATCAATTGGGCGAGGTTGAGGTGAATCCTTATGGTTCCAAAGACCAGTTCAGACAACGTTTTATGGAATTGGAAGTGGACGATGGAACCATCGATATCGTAGGTATTCAAAAACCAAGCAAGGCACCACGGGAGATACCCATTACGGAAGACAAGAACGAGATCAAGAAGGCAAAGTACATTATGAATCCAGCCTCATTCATCTATGGTAATTTCAGTAAAGACGCCAAGGCACGACAGGAATTACATAGGCTTGAAGCTGAAAAAGGCAAGCATCGATACAACGATAAGAAATTCAACGAAGAGGTTGTTGGTCGAATAACCCGTTACGAAGGAGAACGGCTTTTGGAATTCATGGACTACTGCAATTTTTCTGAAGATCAGGTCTACAGATATTCTGATTATGAACTAACCGTAGCTATCATGAATAAGCAGCGGGCGTTCGAGAACCTAGGTCACAGTTCATCTAAGTAATATTTATTAAGAAAACGTTGTTCAAAATTGGGCAACCCTCAAATTGATGAATGTGAATTAGTAATGGCAAGAATATTAACTTGCACCGCAATTGCACTATAGATGAAGCACCTTTTTACTTTGCTTTTATGCCTTAGCACGGTAGTTACATTTGCGCAGGATGGCACTCCTGCGTCTAAACCTGCTGCCGAGAAAGATCCGTCATCAATGACGAAGGAGGAAAAAATTGCGGCAGCAAAAGCCAAAGCCAAAATGGAAAGTGGCGATACTGCAAAAGCTTCCGCTCCTTCCATGACGCCTTTCGAAGAAGCCGCCAAAAGCTACGATCTAGCTTTAGGACTAAAGGAGCAACGTAAGTACGATGAATCTCAGGCTGAATTTGATAAGGCCATTGAAGTTGACCCGAACTTTGTAGAAGCTTATGTTGGACGTGGAGGAATCAAATTCCAGAAGATAGAATTCCCTGCCGCGATGGAAGATTATAACCGTGCGGTGGAAATTGCTGAGAATCTAGTGGAAATGCACGAATACAAGGCATCGATCAAAAACGTTTTGGCTGATTACGAAGGTTCTAAGATTGAAGGCAGCAAAGCTGACTATATGAAAACCAGATTGGCAGAAGCGCTTTATCACCGTGGGCACTTGAAGCGCTTTATGGAAGATAATGGCGGTGGATGTCAGGATCTGAGAAAAGCTCTTGATCTGGGTTATGGCAGAGCTAAAACAGATTGGCCAGACCTTTGCCAATAGTCAGAATACCGCTTAGCTATTGAACTGATCTCCCCGTTTGCACGGGGATTTTTTTTGGTCTGAAATCTTCACATTCCAAATTTCTGGAAATAAAAAACCCCCTCGCTTTCGCAAGGGGGATAAACGCTAGGTACCATCCAACCTTCGCGTTTTCATTGGTCATGAACCAACCTCTTCATCCATGAACATTCCCTGTTCGTTCTGCTCTTTCAGTGTCCAAGAATCGGTTACGGAAGTTTCCAACCATACCTCTCCTGATTTTCTGAACACCTGAGCAGACATTCCGTAATGCTCTTGGAATTCCTTTTCTATGTTTCGTACGGTGGATTCACCGTTAATTTCGATGACACCTTCGGTATCAACTGTTTTCCAATCCTTAAGATCAGCATTCGATGAAACCATTTCCTGCATTGGCGACATTTCGCCAGCAGCATGCGGTTTTTTAAAGAACTCAATCTTTAGGTACGGAAATGCAGCAGAAAACTGCTCCTGCACTTCACTGATCTTTTTCGAATTGTCAATCCTCAATTTCATCGTCTCCTGTATTACATCCACTTCACTAAGAAGGACATGAATTCTGCCTTCAACTCTTTGTAGATCTTCTCAAAGGTTTCTACTTGATCTCTCAATTTTGTGTGATCAGCAAAGAGCACGTGGTCAATCGCAATTGGATGATCCTGAGCTTGATTTGCCAAAAACTTATCGTGATCTCCGCATTTGCTGATCAATTCTTGAGCAACTTCTTTCTGGCGGATAAATTGATTCTGAAAATGTTCTATTTGTGAAGTAACCTCAACCTTCGTATTCCTTTTAACCAGTTCTTCCAATCGGTTTTCAAAAATGCGAACCTCATCGTAGTAGAACTTCATATTATTTGTCCACAGACGGTGTTCGAAATGAAGTTCGTCAATGTGTTTCTTAGGAGCTGTTGTTGCACTCATGATGGTTTATTATTTCGTTTATCTGAAAGCGAAATAAGCGCATACACGGCTCCAAGACCTTGACCTTGGTCGGAAAAAAAACTGATAAAAGTCTGTTAAGGTATTTGCCTTAGTTCTTAATGAACCGTGTGGTATGGCCAAGCCCTTTCGCTTGCAACTTCAGAACATACATTCCCGATTGAAGGAAACTTACGTCAAAGGAATATGCTGAACGTCCTGTAGCCACTTGCTTGCCATACATGTCAAATACACTGTAATTGAATGTTCCTAACGAACGATTTACGTATACTTGATCGGAGGCCGGATTCGGATAAATGAAGAATTGGTTTTCTGCTGATGGGGAATCTTGAACGCCAGTTGCCATCGAGCCCAAAACCCAAAGTCCTGTCTGCATATCTGAAGCTAAAATGTTGCCTGACGGCAGCAAGGGATAAACTCCCCAGCATCCTCTATAAACACCGCTTGTAGCAATTTCGGTAGATGTATCGTA
>JAIPBM010000050.1 GCA_021739695.1 Flavobacteriales bacterium
TATACTTCGACTGGGCTCAGCACAGGCGCTCCTGTTTGTTGCACGCGGAGGTATAGAGAAGCAGAGGATTCGCTTCGCTCAAGGGTTTTTCACGCAAAGACACTAAGACGCAAAGGATTCGCTTCGCTCATGGGGTTTTTAACCGCCAAGACGCAAAGGAGGCGCTGAGGACGCAAAGGGCACTCGTTATACTTCGACTGGGCTCAGCACAGGCGCTCCTGTTTGTTGCACGCGGAGGTATAGAGAAGCAGAGAAATTTGCTTCGTTTATGGTTGGGTGCACGCTCCAGATAGCTATGGGTACGGGAGGCGCGAAGGGCGAAGCGCAATACTTTAACCAGTTTCGGCACAGGTGCACATGGGTTTTCGAACAACTGAGGAGCCAAGCGGACGCCCGTAGAACCAATGGGAGAATTTGCACTGATTAAGTTTGTTCTATTGGCTATAGGGCGAATGTTCCTGATGCGGATCTGCATTTGCGTAGCAAGATGAAACGACTTTTTTCCCATAATTGACATGTTATGGTTATGCGTGTCTGAATATTTCATGTCAGTTGGCTACAACGTAAGCTTGAAGATCTATGTTCTTTATTCAAAAGAACTTACGCCATGAATACGATTCCACTGAGCAATGAAACCCGATTCAATATTGAAGGTGTGTATTTGGCATTTAACAGTTTAGATGTTCTGGCAGATAAGCTTCTTGATGTATACTATTCGGCCCAAATGAGCGCACCTGGCGTCCTTTTGATTGTGGAATTTGAGTTGCCGATCCTCGATACCAGAGGCAAGCGGATGCTGATGCGATTTTTGAAAGCACTGAATACCATCAATTCCAGATCCAATACAGGAATTATTATGATTGAATGGAGGTATCAATTTGAGGACGAGGATATGGAAGAATTCGGTGAGCTGATCGAAGAATCAACATCGCTGGAAATACACATGATTCAGACAGAGGCATATGCTGTGCTAAGAAAGTTGTAAGTATTTGTAATGTCCGTCCACAACAACTATGTGTGGTTTGTTGCTATGGTCTGACTTTTAATAACCTGATTAACAAAACATGGATTCATTTATTGACACGGACGCATACACCGTGATGAACTGTGCTCATCGGAACAGAGTCATATTTTCATTCAAGGGCACTCCTTCTGTTGAAATAAACTCAAGCATTATCCAATATGTAGAAGAAATGCTGCACGCTTCTGGAGACCCCCGTCCAGTTCAGAAGAAAGTGATGAACATATTGACTGAGGGTTTGCAGAACATGTATCACCACCTCCATCCTGCAACCCACAGGCCAGCTTGGGAAGCCTCCACCATATTGATCATAGGCCGTACTGAGGAAGGTTATTTTATTAAGACCGGCAATTATGTTGATAGGGATAGTGAATTCAACATTGACCAGCGATTGCGCGAGCTTGAGAAGCTATCAGAAAACGAGCTGAGAGAACGTCATGTTGCCGCTTTGAAGGACGGACTGCGCACCAAGAAAGGTGCTGGCTTGGGCCTTATAGACATAGCAAGACGGTCAAACAACAAAATACGCCATAAGATCACCCAGGTCACAGACCAGCTGTCCTTCTTTTCTCTTCATGTAGAAATAAAATTCTGAACAATGAAAACAGATAATTTTGAACATAACGAACTTGAACTGAACATTAATCCTACAGAACAGACACCACTGATAAGGTACTCGGTTGAAAATTCGACTTTGGAAATTATCGGAAGGTCAATCCCTGAAGATGTGATCGGATTTTATAGGCCTGTGATGGGTTGGCTGAAGAACCTGGCATCTACCAATCCCAGCAGATTGGATGTGGAGTTTCTCCTAGAATACTTCAATACGAATTCATCTAGAGCCCTTCTCGACATTTTAAAAACAATTGAACGGTTGAAAGATTCAGGCACGATGGTCCACATCACGTGGTATCACGAGGAAATTGACGATGACATGCGTGAATTTGGCAATGATCTGTCTGAGTTGATCAATTTGCCCCTAAAGATCCTTGCCTTGAACGAAGCAAGCTTTGATGAACGAACAGATTCATCAAAACATTTTTGACGCATGCTGCATCTGGTCGTTTACAGTTTGACCAGAATGAGGGTGGCGTCATCCGTATTGGATTCCCCTCCTTGCAATTCTGTGAACCATTGTTCGACACTTTCCAATCTAGGTTTCGAGAATGCATCGCGCAATCCTTTTCTGAGCAATCTTTTGCCATCTGGCATGAATTGATCTTGAACGCCATCTGTATGCAGTAAAACGGTATCGAGATCTGATAGCGGTAATTCTGCAAATCTGCCCCGATGCTTTAAATTCAACTGGTCTTTGCTGTTGCCTAAACAACATGGGAAGATCTGCTCTTTTGGCTGAACGATGGCGCCATTCTTGAACAACTTCAATTGTCTGGAATTGGATGCATAACTGATGCCGTTTTTCAACTTATCAAAACACACTACTGTGAGTTCAACAGATATCATTTGTTGCATCGACTCGGTGGCATGGTGAGAAAGTTTCCTGAACCGCTGCAATACCTCGCTCAATACTTCTATTGGCGTTTGAAGGACCTGATTTTCAACTAGGTTATCAATAATGCTCATGCATATATTGGAAAGAAAGGCCCCTGCAATTCCATGCCCAGTGGCATCACCGATTATAAGCATGGCCTTGTGTGGAGATTCCGGTCTTCTACTGAATGTATAGAAGTCTCCAGAGACTTGATGATACGGTCTGAACAGTAGATCGACATGTGAAAAATACTCCTGCATGAGATCCTTATTAGGCAACAGGTTCTGCTGTACCAATCGTGCATACTCAAGCCCGCTATTGATCTCCATTGTGGTTAATTGTAAGGCCAGGGTTCGTTCAATCACCAATTCCTCCAAGTGTTCATTGGATTCCGCCAGTTTTTTATTGAGTTGATCCAATTTATATTCTTGGTCGTAAGCTTCCAGTGCAGAAAGCACGGTCATTTCAAGGTCAGATTGGCTCCAAGGCTTGGAAATGTAACGGTAAAGTGCCTGTTCGTTGATCAGTTGGGTAATATCATCGAGTCTAGCTTCTCCGGTAAGCATGATATTGCGGCACTTTGGAAACAGTTCTTTCAGCCGAAGAAGGAATTCGGAGCCTGACATGCGTGGCATCTGGTGGTCTGTGACCACAAGTGGAATCAGACCATTTGCAGCAATTATATCCTGCAACAATTCCAATGCTTCCGCGCCATCGTTGGCCGTTTCTATATTGAAACCGGGCGGAAGGATTTTTCTCATTTGCAACCGAAGCGAGTGCAACACGGTCGGGTCGTCCTCCACCAATATTGTGTAACGGTCAGTGCTCATCAGACAGTTAGAAGTTGGTTGATCATGCAAATAAGTTCCTCTTCCTTCCAAGGCTTGTTCATCACCGCGTTGGTCACTTGCATCAGTTGAAGCTCCATCAGTTTCGTTTCATCGGCCTGACCGGTTAGGATCATTGTGGTCATTTGGGGATACAGTTCTCTAACCCGTTTAAGAAATTCATCACCTTTCATTCCTGGCATCATCCAATCGCTTATGATAAGAACTGTGATAACACCAAGTTCGGCAAGGTCTGCAATAACCTCTAGTCCCTCTTCTGCACCTTGGGCAAACTCAAGTAGATGTTGCGTTTCAAAATGCCTTGATAACTGTATCCGTAAGCTGTCCAATACGAGCTTCTCGTCATCCACACACAGAATGGCTGTTTTCATTGAAGATTCATTTTTGGAAGCGTTACGATGAATGTTGTGTTTTCTCCGGTTTCAACCTCAATGCTACCATTCATGGAAGCCACCACATTGAAAACGATGCTCAGCCCCATTCCTGAACCTTCTCCAACTGGCTTTGTGCTGTAAAATGGTTCGAACAGTCGGCTTAGTACATGTTGAGGTATTTCCGGACCATCATTTGTCACTTTGATGATCACATTGTGTTCATCCATCAATCCCTGAATATTCAGGTGGCCTTGGTAGTTCATAGCATAGAGCGCATTGGCTATAAGGTTGCTCCAAACCTTACTTACCTCAGATTCATTGGCCTGAATCAAAAGTGTGTCTTTGATATCAAGATGAACCTCAACTCCCTTCTTGATCTGGCTGGCAAACAACAGTAACACATCTCGGATGCTTCTATTTACATCGAACACAGTGGCATGGTGTACGTCATCATTCCTTACATATGATTTAAGCGCTCTCACCACGTTGGCGGCCTTTTGTGCAGCTACTTCAATGGTGCTTATTGATTTCCTGACCTTCATGATGGTGGTCGTTATGTTGAGTGCCGCTTCAATATTGTTTGAATGATAGATGTGGTCCAACACTTCCTTGTCATCTGCTATTATTCCGCTCTCAACCAATTGCGAGGCATGATCCTTGGCTTTTTCAATGCCATAAACGGTGCCCAAGTGTTCTACCAACCGGATTTTTTCCTGACGCTCTTCCCTACTTGTCAGGGTGTCGTGTGCTGTGAAATCATCGGCCAGTTTACAGGCCGTCATTATCGAATCGTGATCGGCATTCCTCAAGCCTTCTTTAAATAGATGCTTGAGTATCTCGCTCACATTATCTGCACTTGCCGTAATGGCACCCAACGGTGTATTCATCTCATGGGCCACTCCTGCCGCCAATCTTCCAAGAAGTGCTAATTTTTCTCCCTCTACAAGTTCGCTTTCTGCCACTTGAAGACTCTCCTTTGAACGTTCGGCTTTTTCCTCCAATCGTTCGTTGAGTAAAACCAAGTCCTTACGGGCCATCTCCAGCTCTTTATTCTGTCGGGTCATATCGTCAATCAGCTGGTTAGCTTCGCGCATGGCCGTTTGGTTGGCCTTCATTACAAACAGGTACTCGGCCACAATGTCGTGTGGTGCAAAATCCGATACCTCAAGCCCATAATCGGTTGGAGAATTAAGCTCGTTGAGCATAGGACTACATACCAACAGAAAGATTCCTTTCGTGCCTTTAATTTTGGTGCACTTAAAGCAGTTTCCATTACGCTTGTCGCTAATGACCACGAAATAGGACGGATCATCTAAGTTAAACAGTGCCTTGTGCCCACTCGGGCGTTGTACATCAAAAAAGTCGGTGAATACTGACCTACCCCTAAGACCCGGAATACTTTTTCTGAAACTGCGCGAACAATCCGTTATCACGCCATCTAAGTTGACGAAGATTGAAAGCGGAAGCAGCGAATCAATGAATTCCCGCGAGTCGTAACTACCACCTGACCAAAAAACGATCTGCCCCTCCATTCACCTGCTTCTTTTCGATGTGTTCTACCTGTAATTCCGTTTTAAACCGTTTCCCCAAACCGTTAAGCAGGCCAATAACCATAGGCGCAAAGCCTTCACGTTCTGAGTAATAATGCAACTCAATCTCATTTTCGGCTATCTCAATACATTCGAACTTGGGAGGTTGTAGGTGTGGCATCATATTTTTCACCCTCAGATGCAGCAGATCAAGGTTCTTCAGGAACTGTACCAATGTTGAGCCCGTAAAATCGAGCATATCTCCATAGCCTTCTTCTGCAGTATACAGCACCCAGTGTTCTCCAAAGGCTTCCAGTATCTTATTTGCATCAGCACCCAACACACGGCTGGCCGCCCCAACAAGGTCATAGGTCAGCTTATCGGGGTAGCTCTTCAAACTCACAAAACGTTCGTCTTCCATGCCTGCCATGTTCTTTATTTCTGTCCACTTATCAATACCGTGCCCCTTTATAACAAGATCTTGAATGGCTTTATTAACTAATCCGTACATTAATTTTTGAACTTAACAATTGATTTCGGTCAATATTACTTCAAGAAGTGACTGCCCGATATAACCATTATTGGTATATTTAACAAGAAACATAACATACACAAACTACGGTATGTTCAAAATTCGATGAACAGCTACTTACCCAAAGTGCCCTTTTTCGAGAGGCTTTCGGAATTACAGACTGATTTCCGAAACAAGTAATTGAGAAAAGTTATGCGCATGGCATCGCGTTATGAAATTAAAATGCGAATGATCAATTTCAGTGGCACACCACCATCTTTCCGAAAGATTTCGATTACTGGGTATAAATAACCTAGCGATATCAATCCAACCTTGATTGAATCAGTTTCTCACGAAACGATTGAAACACTTCATTGGAGAGTGCGCCAATTACCTTTTTTTCACTGCTAGCGATACACCGATTATTTGTGAACCATGTATAAAATAGCGATGACACATATTACCGCTAAGATGAAATAGAGCAAATTAATAAGACCTGGTTCGTTATCATTCATAGGTTAATGGAAATTGCACTGATTATTGAAATTGTTTTCTGCACGCATATGCATCAGCCACCAGTTGTTTACCAACGGGAATGGGCTTGTGCGCGTGGTACTCCAACAGATATTTGATGTAGGTTTCCACTTCATCTACAGTATCTGCATAACTCCAATATTGCAAAAGGTCATTAACAATAGGCTTGTAAACCGACAGGCACGAAGCTTTTAACGGATTGTGTGTTTGAAACACATCTAATAGCGAATCTTTTAGCGAGGTGTTGCCCATAATGTATGGTAGGAAGTGATAAGACCGGTTTAGCCCATGTACTTAAAACGCCTTATCGCTGAATTGCACATTTACATTGTGCTGATTGAAGAAATGAATGAGACCAATCACCTGCTTTAGTTCGATGCCCAACTTATCTATACCCGGTGTTACAATGGATTCAACAAGGCCTTTGCTAACCAGATCGGCTAGAAAAATGCCACCTGGACGTTTTGTAAATTCAACCTCATCATCTTGAAAGTCTTCAATGATCTTATCAAAGCCGGTAGGAGGCATATACTCTTTCTGGAAAAGTTCGGCCTCAGTGGCTACTATATTGTAATACACTCTCATTACAAAAGGATTTTGTACGCTATACCAGCATAAACAAGGAGAAAAAGGATGACCCGTATGATGGTCATCATCACTTGGTGTGTTGGGCTTTTCATTTGTTAGTTCGTGATTGCACTTGCAAACCAACGGGTTGTGTTTATAATACAGTTGACCAATAAAAGCCAATTATCACATCGACCAACATTACAATTGGTTGTTTCCAGTGATTTTTTCCCACATGCAAAGGTTATGTTTGGTTACATCCAATAGGATTACTAACCAAATCGGGTTATTAAGCAAGCTACATCAGTGCTAAGCCCAGATCTGAAATTCGCTCATGTAAATTATTGATGAACCGACATGGTCATGCTACATCATGACGGTAATATGCACTGACCTCAGCAGCGGCTGTCAAAGCCGAAACTGCTACCTTTGGTCAGAGAGTGGGTGTTTGAGATGGTTTGAACATACTATTGCGCTGCTGCCCTTTCTGCTTAAGTTCTTCATACTGAGCACGCTCATAATCTTGAAGATATGTTCGGAAACTCTCCGTTTCCCCAAGTTCTAAGCATACATCCATCAATTGTTGAAAAAGCTCTTGCTCGTATATTTTCAGGTTAATGGAGCGCATGTAGCTTAGAGCTGTTTCGAGTTCAAACTTCGCCTGTTTCGGCTTTCCTGATTGCTTGTTGGCTATTCCTATGTTCAGCATGGCAACTGCAATGCCTCTTTTATGCCTTTCTTCTTGGCGCAATGCCAAACATTTACGCAGAATTTCAATTCCTTCGTTATACTGGCCGCGGTGAACGTAGATCCCAGCCATACCATCGAGCATGTCTGCGATTCCCCGGATGTTTCCTATCTCTAGGAAATAATCATGTGCATGCTGGAAACATTGCATGGCATTTTCAAATTCCGAAAGCTTGAAATACACACCGCCTATGTTACCTGTAATGATTGCTGAAAGCAAGAGGTGTTTACCCAGCTGTGCTGACGAAAGGGCTTGCTCAAAATAGGCAAGTGCCGTATCGTTCTGTTCAAGGATACCGGATATGACACCCATTCCGCTGTAGCATTGGGCCATTCCGCAATGGTCTGATAAAACCAGGTACATATCTAAGGCTGCCTGAAATTGGAGGATGCTTTCTTCATATTCCAACATCTTCCAAAGACTGCTTCCCAAACCTTTTCTAGCGCATGCATTGGATCTGACATCACCTAATTTCTCGGCAAGTTCAATTGCCTGATTGGCGTGTTCGCAGGCCTTTACAAAGTTTTCTTCCTTCAGCAATTCTACAAGCTGTACAAGCACATCAAGTTTTTCGGGATCACTTGCGTTATCCGCATTGTACTTCCGCAACTTGGCTTGTAGCGAATTGATTTCGTTTGTTATCGACTGTTCGATCATATTGAAGTTCAAGAATTGGAATGCGCATTCATTGATTGACTCTGAAATTCAACGGTTTATCTGTAGAATGTAGCGTTCAGTTTCAATGGTTTGGTCGACACCAAACCAGGCTCGATCATAATGGCGAATAACTGCATTACACAGGGTCTGGTTATAACATGACCGAACCATTTTTAATAAGTGATATAACTAATAATGGTAGCGTTGAACAAGGCCATTTTCAAAATATTCGGCTTAGAAGTGCTTTGTGTTTCTGTTCATTCATCCATCATTACAACTGGAATACCTAAGCTGAGCTTTGCTACGGTTCAATCAACAGGCAGGCCATAGACGCTTGACCTAGAGATCGGCAAACTTTATTTCCTAACCTGACCGCGTGTGAATTTCCAATGAATTCCACATGCGAAGGTTATCCAACGGGTTGCAGTGTTGCTCAGCTTTGATGTATGCAAGAGAACATGAATTATTTGGAGGCTTTGGGAATTGCCGCAATGGAACCGGCCATAAGCATAAATGAGCTTCTCAGCTTCGGAGAAATGAACCAGCGAACCTATGGTATCTGCTTAGAGAACGGGTTGCTGAACACCCAACAGCTGATAGCCTTTTACCGTAAACACGGAGACTTCAAGTCGTTGCGCCATTGTGGAGCAATAGGCAGTCATATACTGGTGTCTCTTTGCAAAAAATACGTTGGTTTGAAAAGCTGCGAATTGCAGATGACGGACGGTGCCGTTGATTTTGATAGGCTTCGGAACGCCAAGACCGCTTTGGACAACGGCCATCTGGATGTGCTGATCATACTTGGCAAAACAGATGGTTCAAGACCTGGAGCAAACACCCCCATCCGTGGTAGGATAGGTTGGTGCAGAAATGAATATTGAACCGTAGAGCATGAGCAGGTCAAGAGTGGCGCTTAATGCAGTTTTAAGCGGGTTTGCCATGGATCTCAATGGCCAAGAAGGTCTTGTCATCAACTTGTGCACGCGTGCCTCTCCAATTCTCAAATGTTCGATGAAAAATCTGACGCTGCTCTGAAAATGACCTGTTGCCAACTTCTGAAATGAGCGTCCTTATCCTTGGTTTTCCAAATTTACGGTCAGCTGACCCGCCAAACTGGTCCACTACTCCATCCGTTAACATATAGAGCCTGTCCATTTCATTCAGTATAATTTCCTTAGATGAAAACTGGTGGTCCGAGTAGGTTCCTGTTCCAATAGAAAGCCTATCGCCTCGGTGTTCGGTCAAAGTTCCATTACGAAACAGGTATAGCGGAGTTGATGCCGAAGCAAATGACAATCTTTCTTCTTCAAAACAGCACAGGCAAATGTCCATTCCATCAGACATGCCCTTGGCACCACCTTGCCTCCAGGATAAAGACAGCATATTCTGACATTTATTCAGAATATCTGCAGGATCTGTTAGCCCGTGTTCATCAACGCATCGGTTCAAGGTATCCATGCAAATTACCGTAAGGAGCGCGCCCGAAACGCCATGTCCGGTACAATCTGCAAGTGCCAGCAAATTCTTGTTTCCGATCTTTCTGTGCCAATAGAAGTCGCCAGACACCACATCGCGGGGTTTCCAGATGACAAAAGTTTCAGCTATCCCTTTCATAGCTTCTGAAAGATTGGGCAGAAGATATTGTTGGATCT
>JAIPBM010000051.1 GCA_021739695.1 Flavobacteriales bacterium
AAGGGATAAACTCCCCAGCATCCTCTATAAACACCGCTTGTAGCAATTTCGGTAGATGTATCGTAAAAACCTGCCAGAACGGGATGTGCCGGATTCGAGCAATCGAACATGTAAACACCATCAAAATAGTACGATACAAAAAGGTAGTTGTCTCTATAGATAAGGTTATGTGGTATTGAAACAGGAGACACATCAGAACCTATCGTATCTGTTACAAACAGATCGCTCATATCCGACACATCAATGATCTTCACATCCATTCCGTGCGTTTCATCTGCCAGCGCATAATAAGGTTGGTCTTTCATCAACCAGCCGCTGTGGTTGTAACCGCTTTGCACGTAGGTATCCAAAGAACCTATCATCTGTGGGTTGCCAATATTGGAGAAATCGACCACAAATAGTCCGTTTGCTCCTGCATTTAAATAAGCTGTATCTCCTTTAACATACACATCATGTACATAGCCGATGGCGCTCCAGAATGGAACATCTTCCGGACAATCCAGCAATAAGGTTGGAGCCGTTGGGTCTGCAAGCGAATACACTGCAAAATCAACCGTTCCGCCACACACGTACATGCGTGCACTTGTGGTGTCTATGAATATGTTGTGCGAACGTGGAAACAACTCAGGACTATCGTAAACTAGTGGCGCAGAATCGGGCAAGAACCGTAGGTCAGCAATCTGAAGTGTGCTGCTTCCTTCATCAGAAACCATGTAGAGATAATCATCATGATCATGAAAATCGCGATGAACGATTCCTGGACCGGTAAAAGCGCCTTCTATGAAAGCCACTTGACTTGATGCCGATGGAACGGTGACATCAAATATGTGCGTTCCCATTGTGGAACCGATGATGGCGTATTCCGCACCGTTCTTAGCGTAACCCCAAATTTCGTTATAGGTATTGTTATGAGCACCCGATGGCGGTAAGGAAGTATCCTGCCAATTGAAGAGCGAATCGAGGTTCATATGGCCTTGCGCAAATCCGTTAGCGGAAAAGGCAACGAATAGAAATAGGAGTGTCTTTTTCATCAAGGTCGAAAGTAAATGAAAGTTCAATTCGAAATGGTTGTGCATTGGACCAAATCATGCTAAGGATTGTGATACGGTCTGTTTTACGAAGTTTGGTTGGCATAGGTCATAACATTTCGGCAACTTGGCGCCTTAATTCTGAATTCATGAGAATACCATTGATATCCTTTATTCTGTGCTTGTTTTTGACTCAAATTCATGCGCAGGAATTTCTACTTACATCACCAGATGGCGTGTTGAAAGTGGAAGTGCTCGTAAGTGCGAATACTGTTTACCGTGTTTACAAGGGCAACAAGCTCATTATGCACGGAAAACCAATTGGGCTGACCATTGGAAAAAAGAACAATCTGGGGCAAAAGGAATATGGCGTGAAGTCTGAAACTTCTACCGTTAACAGAACCGTAACTCCAATTGTACCTTACAGAAGTGCCAAAATAAAGGAGAACTACAATCAACTTTCCTTAGAGTTTGACAGCGGCCTTGGCATTGATTTCCGATGCTACAATGAAGGCTTTTCTTACCGATTGCGAACGTCATTTGATCGTGAAGTGAAGATCAGTGAAGAACGAATGGGATTTGAGCTGACAGCCAATCCGAATGTCTGGTTTCCGAAAGAGACCAGTTTCTATTCGAGCAACGAAAAAGCATTCATTCCAAAAGCCAGCATGGACCTGAAGAACGGTGAAAAAGCCAGTTTACCCATTCTTTGGCAATGGGAGAATGGCCCTTTCATCCTTTACACAGAAACAGATCTGCACGATTATCCTGGCATGTATTTGAAAACAGACGGTTTGGGCGCTTATTCGGCTATTCATCCACCTCATGTGGCTACCAAATTCAAAGCTTTCGACCGCTTTGTGATGCCAGCTTTCAAGAACAATTGGATAGCCAAGACCAACGGAAACCGTTCGTATCCATGGCGCGTGTTCTGCGTAGCTGCTGACGAAAAAGCGCTATTTGCATCACACTTGCCTTGGTTGCTGGCATCTGAATCTAAATTGAGTTCAACAGAATGGATCAAACCAGGAAAAGTATCGTGGGACTGGTGGAATGCCTTGCAATTGGAAGGTGTTGATTTCAAACCGGGATTGAACACGCAGACCTACAAATACTACATCGATTTTGCGGCAAAGAATGGCCTCGAATACATCATAATGGATGAAGGTTGGTACAAACTGGGCGACCTGACCAAGGTGAAACCAGAGATCAACATGCCCGAATTGATCGAATATGCGGCCAACAAGAATGTGGGAATTGTGCTTTGGGTTGTGTGGCGTACACTCGAGAAACAATTTGACGTGGCCTTTCAGCAATTCACCGATTGGGGTGTTGCAGGCATCAAAATGGACTTCATGATGCGGAATGATCAGGAAATGATCGCCTTCTACGAGAAGGTGGCTCAAGAAGCAGCCAATCGATTGATGGTGGTTGATTTCCATGGAAGCCACTGCCCGAAGGGATTGCAACGAACATATCCGAATGTACTCACCTTCGAGGGTGTTCGTGGAATGGAATGGAACAAATGGAGCAGCGCCATCACTGTTGAGCATGATGTGATCTTGCCATTTACCAGAATGATGGCCGGACCGATGGATTATACGCCCGGAGCAATGGAGAACATCTCCAATCCGAAGAAGCACCACATGAATTTCAAGCATCCGAAAGGACAAGGAACCAGATGCCACGAATTGGCCAAATACGTAGTGTACGAAAGCCCATTGCAAATGCTGGCTGATGAACCGACAGCCTACGAAAAGGAAGCTGAGAGCATGAAGTTCCTGAGCGAAGTTCCGACCACGTGGGATGAAACGATCGTGCTGGATGCTACCGTTGGTGAGTACATTCTATTGGCCCGAAGAAAAGGGACAACGTGGTACATTGGAGGAATGACAGGTTCGGTTGGGCAGACACTCAGCATCGATTTGTCCTTTTTGGGAACCGGACAATTTGAAATGGAACTTTGGCGAGATGGCACCAACTACGAGTATTTTAAAGAGGAAACCATAACTTCAAGCATGAAATACATCATTTCCATGGCTGAAGGTGGTGGTTGGGCGGCCATCGTGCGGAAAGCAGGAACTTAACCTTCAATAAAAGCGACATGAAACGGATCTGGCTTATCGGGTTCAACATCATCACATTAATTGCATGGCTGCTATATCTCATTCATGCAGCGCTGCACGGACTTGAGTTCAATCAACAAAGCCTGATCTTGTTGAGCATTGCTCAAGGTTTGGCTGTTTTCGAGATCATGAACGCCATCATTGGTATTGCAGGCGCCAATTGGCTTCTTACTGCCGCACAGGTCTTTTCGCGGCTACTCATCGTGTTCATCATCAACTGGATTCCTGCCGAAGTGCTTACAGAACGTGGCATCCTTTCTGGCTTTGCCATTGTCACCATTGCATGGAGTGTGACTGAAATAGTAAGAGCGTTATATTACCTCACGGATCTTTACAAAAAGGAGATTCCGGCCATTACATTTTCACGCTACACTTTCTTCATCTTTCTATATCCATTAGGAGTTACAGGCGAGTTTTTGGTGATGTACAGCTTTTGGGAATGGCGTGCATTCGAACTCAATATCATCAATTTGGCTTTGGCCGGTGTGGCGCTCTCCTACTTCGTTTTCTTCCCAAAACTGTATGGCCACATGTGGAAACAACGGAAAAAGAAACTTAGCTGATGGAATTTGTAGTTATCGCGCTGGTTGCAGCCTTTGCTTCGCTGCTTACATTCTTCTCCGGTTTCGGACTTGGAACGATTCTCACGCCAGCCTTCATGCTCTTTTTCCCGATTGAAGTGGCCATTGCCCTCACCGGAATTGTGCATTTGCTGAACAACCTCTTCAAGATGGGATTGGTAGGATTGAAAGCCAACTGGGGAGTCGTGCTCCGATTTGGAGTTCCTGCCATTCTAGGCGCCATCGGAGGTGCCTCGCTCCTACTTCGGTTTTCCGTCAGCGAACCCATATTCGAGTATCAATTGTTCAACCATCCATTTCAGGTTTTCACCTTGAAACTGGTGGTTGCAGCGCTGATGGCCTTCTTCGCCATCTTCGAAATTGTTCCAAAACTGAAGAACCTGGAATTCGGTAAGGACAAGCTCATTCTTGGTGGTATCATCAGCGGGTTCTTCGGTGGATTGAGCGGACATCAAGGCGCCTTGCGCAGTGCATTCCTTATCCGTTATGGACTTGGGAAGGAGGTTTTTATTGCCACTGGAATCGTGATTGCCAGCTTTATAGACATTACCCGATTGGGGCTTTACTTCTATCGGATGAAAGAGATTGATGTTGCCAGCAACTTTCCGATTCTGTTGACTGCTGTACTTTCTGCCTTTTTGGGAGCATACTTCGGTCAGAAACTGCTGAAGAAAGTAACGCTCGATTTTGTGCAGATAACTGTGGCAGTGATGATCCTCCTGCTTTCCTTTTTGCTCGCTTTGGGTATTATTTGACAATTCGGTTTGAACAAAGCCACGTTTGTGCGTATTACCTTTATCCCTATGCGAAGTCTGTGGTTATTTCTGGTCTGCTTGAGTCCACTTGTTGGCAACGCTCAGAAATGGGTGGCGTTTGACGATGATATTCATCCAATAGACCGAAAGGAAGCACAATTGCTTCAATATGCTGGAACAATTGCCACGGATACCACTTCCATCAAGGGGTTTTTGAATACGCGGATTGAAAACCTCAAACCTGCTTTGGTGGATCTTGTGCTAACGCACGAAGTAAGCAGCCCGAAAGGGAAACATTACCTTTTTTCACAAACCATCAACGGTCATCGCGTGTTCCGAGGTTCGGTAAAAATGAATGTGAGCAATGATGGTCGCGTTCTCAGCATATTCGACCATACCTTCTCTGTTTCTGATAATATCGACCTCGATTTCCCTGATCATGCGGCTTATAATGAGGGCTTGATGGTCCATTATGCTGAACCTGGGAATGGCGCGCTGGATCATTACAATTTGGAGGAAATGTACATGGAATCCAATGGCGAGATGCTTCCTGTGATCCGCTTGGAAGTGATTGAAAGCACCGACCGCTACTACGAACTCATCTTGAACAAGGATGTGAAAGTGATCTATCAGAACGACCTTCTTTCCTATGCCGAGCCGCAAGACAGCACCGTTACACTCTGGGTTTTCAATCCTGACCCATTGACTTCTGCCAATCAGGCGTATGGTGCGCCTTATGCCGATAATTCTGATCAGGATGTGCTGGAATTGAATGCGGAACGTATTCCGGCACAATCGAAGCTCACATTCCAAGACGACATTTTCTACTTGAAAAGTGACTTTGTAAGCATTGAGGAGTTTTCGTTTCCAGATGTTGCGCCTGTAACGAGTTCAAGCCCTGAGTTCAATTATACACGTGCCGAAGCGGGCTTTGAAGACGTGAATGCCTTTTATCACATCAACTATTTCCAACAGTACATTCAATCGCTAGGGTTTACCAATCTGGTGAATTATCAAATCTGGGTAGACACGCACGCGCTGAACGGAAGCGACAATTCCAATTTCAATGGCGGTTTCAGTCCACCACGATTGAGTTATGGAGAAGGTGGCGTGGATGATGCGGAAGATGCCGATGTGATTATTCACGAATACGGCCACGCCATTTCAAATTCTGCCGCACCTGGCACCAATAACGGTGGCGAACGCAAGGCCATTGACGAAGCGCTAGGCGATTATTTCGCTTCATCCTACTCTCGTTTCATCAGCCCAAACCGTTGGAGCGATGTCTTTACATGGGACGGACACAACGAATATTGGCAAGGAAGAAGCTCGGTCAGCACCGATCATTATCCCGAAAACCTTCAGAATAACCTCTACTCGGATGCCGATATCTGGTCTGCCACCATCATGCAGATATGGGGCGATATCGGACGGGAAGTCACCGATGCCATCATGATGCAAACCTGCTACAGTTTTGCCGAAGGAATGACCATGCCGCAGGCAGCCGTATTGTTCTTGCAAGCCGATACGCTGCTGTTCGGTGGCGCCAATTTTATTCCTATTCGCCAACGGATGTTTGACCGTGGACTTATTCCGTGGAATGTAAGTGTGGCAGACATCAATAAGCGCCCAAGTTTGTTTCAAGTGGCGAACAGCGCAGGTTTTGCGAGTGGTGCAAGTGCCTTGAATGTGACTGCTTCTGAAGCGTTCAAGGCAAACCTTTTCAATGCCATCGGTCAGCAGCTGAGCTCCAAATCGGTGAATGATGGTCGATTTGCGTTGTCGCCAAATGGCCTTCGTTCGGGAGTCTATTTCCTCGAACTGATCTCGAACGATCAGCGTGAGACAATCAAATTAGTGAAACATTGAGTTCGGAGGCACTGCGAATCTCCATCCTAACGCCTGTTAAGAATGCAGAACCGTTCTTGCGCGATTGCCTCCTTTCCATCCAACAGCAAAGCGAAACAGATTGGGAACTGATTGCAGTGAACGATGGTTCTACGGATGGCAGCAAAGCCATTTTGGATGAATTTGCCAAAGCTGACCCGCGCATTCGCGTTTTTGAGAATACAGGAACAGGCATCATTGAAGCCTTACGCTTGGCCTATTCGAAAAGCAGCGGGCAATTCATTACTCGGATGGATGCAGACGACATCATGGCTCCGAATAAGCTCGAAATCCTAAAATACAAGCTGATCATGAACGGAATGGGCCACGTTGCCGTTGGGCTGGTGAGGTATTTTTCGGCAGATGGCGTGAAAGACGGTTACCGACACTACGAAGGTTGGCTCAATCATCTGACGGCTTCTGGCACAAACTATTCCGACATCTATCGCGAGTGCGTGATTCCTTCTCCCTGCTGGATGGTTTTTCGAGATGACCTTGACCGCTGCGGAGCTTTCGAGCCAGATCAATATCCGGAGGATTACGACCTGACCTTCCGCTTCTTTGCCAATGACATCAAGGTCATTCCTTGCTCAGACATCATTCATCATTGGCGCGACCACGGCCAACGGACGTCAAGGAACGACCCAAACTACGCAGACAACCGTTTCTTGGAGTTAAAAATGCGTTGGTTTCTGAAACTGAGCCACCAACCCGAAAGGCCATTGATCGTTTGGGGCGCAGCTTCAAAGGGAAAGATCATTGCGCAATCGCTGTTGAATTCGGGCGTTGATTTCCGTTGGATATGCAACAACCCGAACAAGATCGGAAAGCATGTCTATCACACGCTTATTGAAAGTTTAGATACAATGGATGAAATAGCTCATCCTCAAGTAATTGTGGCTGTAGCAAACAAGGATGAGCAATCCGAAATCCGGGAGCAATTGAAGCCTGACGAAGCCTTCTTTTTCTGTTGATAATGAGGTATTAGGAATTAGCTTTTAGCCGCTACGCATACCGCTTTCTGGTTTCGCTAACTGCTAACACCTAATGGCTAACAGCTAAATAGGATCAACATCTGGTTGAAAGAACACCGAACGGAATTCCTTCTCGGCATGCACATCGCGGATGATCTTGAAGATCTCTTCCTTCCGTTCCTTAATGTGCTGACCACCCATCTTCAGCATGATCTGTTTGTTGTACTTATTGCGAATACGCTGAACCAGCGGATACTCGGGCCCAAGCAATAGCTTATCGGGCACGGGGCCCAAACGTTTGGCCAGCTCATCGGCCGCTTTATCCACCACATCCCTATCGCGGTGCTTGATGGTAATGGCGATCATACGGATGAAAGGCGGATATCGGAACTGCTTGCGCTGCGCCAGTTCTGCATCGTACATGCCTTCATAATCGTTCTGCACTACCTTTTCGATGATGAAATGCTGCGGGTCAGAGGTCTGAATCACTACAAGCCCTCTTCTGCCTTTTCTGCCTGCCCGACCACTTACCTGTGCCATAAGCTGATAAGCTCTTTCGTTGGCTCTGAAATCGGGATAATTAAGCAATCCATCGGCATTCAGAATGCCCACCAATCCCACATGGTCGAAGTCCAATCCCTTGGTCACCATCTGGGTTCCCACCAGAATATCGATGCGTTTCTCTTCAAAATCGGAAATGATGCGTGTGTACGCGTGCTTACCGCGAGTGGTGTCCATGTCCATACGGGCCACTACGATCTGCGGAAAATGCAGAGCCAGCTCCTCCTCTATCTGTTCGGTACCAAAACCCTTGGTCTTGATGTAAGTGGACTGACACTTAGGGCAAACCTGTGGCACTTTATCGGCATGGCCGCAGTAATGGCAGCGCAGGTCGTTGCTGTATTTGTGGTAGGTAAGCGATATGTCGCAGTTGATGCAATCGGGCACCCAACCGCAATTGTTGCACTGCAAGAAGCTGGAATAACCGCGCCTGTTCTGGAAAATGATGACCTGTTGTCTGCGGGCCAGCGTTTCTGAAATGCGCTGCAAGAGCTGAGAGGAAAAAGGGCCTTTCATGGAATCGGCCTTGCGTTCCAATTTCAGGTCGCAGAGCTCGATGTACGGCATCAGTATGCCCCCAAAACGTTCGTCCAGCAGCACCAGGCCGATCTTATCGCGCTTGCCGTTGAAATACGCTTCGATGCTTGGTGTGGCCGAACCCAACAGCAATTTGGCCTTGGCCTGTTTGCAGAGATAGGCCGCTGCATCGCGGGCGTGGTAGCGTGGCGCAGGGTCGTGCTGTTTGAATGTGTGTTCGTGTTCCTCATCCAAGATCACAAAAGCCAAGTTGCGGAAGGGCAGAAACAAGGACGAACGTGCGCCCAGAATGACCTGGTAGGGTTCATCGCTCAGTTGTTTCTTCCACACTTCCACCCGCTCGTTATCCGACATTTTGGAATGGTAGATGCCCACCTTTTCGCCAAAATGCTTCTGTAAACGTTGGATGATCTGAGCCGTGAGCGCAATTTCAGGTAGCATGTAAAGCACCTGTCCTCCATTGTTCAAATGCTCGTGGATCAACTGAATGTAGATCTCCGTTTTTCCGCTTCCCGTTACGCCATGCAGCAGCACGGCATCTTTATCCAGAAAGGCGTGACTGATGGATTCAAAGGCCTTATCCTGATTGGGTGTGAGCACAATTCCATCCTTGGCCCACGATTCCTGATCTACCAAGCGTGTGATCTCCAACTCATCCTTTATCAG
>JAIPBM010000052.1 GCA_021739695.1 Flavobacteriales bacterium
TCTTCAATTTCTCTATCGCTTCCCTCTCAAAGTTGGCGTAATCGAATCTGTCTTTCTCTTCTTCTTTCATTGTCTGTGTCTTTTTCAGTTTTTAAATTAAGTATTACTGACCGTTGACACAGTTTATTGAACAGACTCCTGCAACTTATTAGCTGGAGCCAGATTCTTTAAAGATTCAGGCAGATTCTACAAAGGTTGAGCTAGATTCTATAAAGGTTCAGCCAGTTTCTTTAAAGCTTGTGGCAGTTTCTTTAAAGGTTTAGCCAGTTTCTTTAAAGCTTGTGGCAGTTTCTTTAAAGGTTTAGCCAGTTTCTTTAAAGCTTGTGGCAGTTTCTTTAAAGCTTTAGCCAGTTTCTTTAAAGGTTGCGTCAGAATCTTTAAAGATTGAGCCAGCAGTTGATAGAATCCGAAAAACGTAAACCAATCAATGATTAATCAATAACTAGAAAGCATGGCAATTGTACGATGTAATTTGGCTTTCCATAAAACCCCAATTGGTAAACTCGGTACGTTTGCCGTGGGTGTACGAGATGGAATATATAAGAACCCTTCTGAGTTTGCTGCCCCCATTATTACGGAGATAACCTTCAATGCGGCCATTACCGCTTACGAAAACATGTATGGGGCCTATACCCAAGGCGGCAATGCGCAAAAAGGTCCCTTCTTTGCGGCAGAAGAAGCACTCATGGACTTGTTAGATGAACAAGTAGTGTACGTAGATGCTGTAGCTCAGGGAGATGCGAACATCATTTGGCTTTCTGGCTTTAAACCAACCAAGGCAACTAAAAGCAAAAAGCCTGCACCAAAACAGTTTAAGGATGTTAAGGTAAAGCGCGTTTCTACAGGCGTAATGCAAGCAAAATGCGAGCATCAACCAGGAGTGGATGTGTACATCTGCATTGTAACCGCAGGGGTGCCAATTCCTGATAATATTCAAATCAATGAGGGCGGACAATTACCCGTTGGAGAAAATGCACCCGCTATTCCTCTAGATCCCAACAATCCGATAGCCGTTGCCCTACCTTTTGTTCAGGCCAATGGGGGTATATTCGACTTTACTAAGGGAAGGAAAAAGAAGTTTCTGGGCCTCACTCCTGGAGTTACTTACTACTTTACTTTCTTCGGTATCAACACGGCTGGTGTGGGGCAGTTCAGCGCCCCTGTAGGTCTCGTCTGCTGGTAAGTAAATTGGGTCATCCCCGTAGTGTTTGTTGTAAGCATCTGTCATTGCGAGGTACGAAGCAATCCCACGGAGAATCCGGTGGTCTAAGAATCAGATTGCTTCGTCATTCTTCCTCGCAATGACGCGTATAGAGAGTCTGGTGGTGTCAGAAGGAGATTGCTTCGTCCTACGTCCTCGCAATGACGCGCGTAGAGAATCCGTCATAAGCATCCGTCATACTTCCTCGCAATGACGCACTCCTCACAATGAGGTTACCACTCAATGATCTCGTCAAAAAGATCCTTCCATTCAGGATTCAAAGCATTTATTAAGGTCTCCTTTGCTTTTCGAGAGCCTCCTTTTATCTGCTTCTCCCGAGCAATCGCTTCTTCAATTCGATGAAACCCTTCATAATAAACGAGCAATTCAAGATTGTACTTGGCCGTGAATCCTTTGGGGTGAATATGCTCCTTGTGTTGCTGTACCCGTTGAACTAGGTTAGAGCTAACGCCACAGTAGAGTGTGGTCTTGGCTTTATTGGTCATAATGTAAACGTGGCCTCCGCGTTTCATGGTAATAAAGTTATGAGATTGCTTCGTCATTCTTCCTCGCAATGACGGGAATGGAGAGTCTGGTGGTGTTAGAAGGGGATCGCTTCGTCATTCTTCCTCGCAATGACGTGCGTAGAGAATCCGTCATAAGCATCCGTCTTTGCGAGGAACGAAGCAATCCCACGGAGAATCCGGTGGTCTAAGAATCAGATTGCTTCGTCATTCTTCCTCGCAATGACGCGTATAGAGAGTCTGGTGGTGTCAGAAGGAGATTGCTTCGTCCTACGTCCTCGCAATGACGCGGAGAGAAACAGATTGCTTCGTCATTCTTCCTGGCAATGACGTGCCAATGGCCAATCGCTAAAACCTAAAACCTAACTCCTAATACCTAACTCCTAATACCTAGCACCTAACACCTAATGCCTAGCACCTAACTCCTAGAATCATTCCTCCAAAAGCACACCCGCCAATTGCTTCAACTGCAACTCGGCATTCTTGGCGTTGTACTTGGCCTGACTGAGATTGCTTTCGGCATTGAGCAAGTTCAATTGTGCTTGGCGGAACTCGATGGACGTAATCTGACCTTGCTTGTACATTTCGTTGCTTCGCTCGAAGTTGCGCTTAGTGGTGGCAAGGTTGCCTGATTGTGCTTTCAGTACAAAAAGCGCGTTCTGGTAAGTAGAGTAGGCGTTAAGCACATCGCGCTGCACAGAAGCTGTGGTTCGTTCTTGCTGTATTTTCTGCGATTCCAAGGCGATTTTGGCATTCTGCTGTCTTGTCTTGGTCGTTCCTCCATCAAAGATGTTCCAACTCAGACTCAATCCGGCCTGCGGCCCGTAGCTCGTACTTCCGGTAAGGAATGCACCGTTCGGATTCTTTTGACCTTGATACGCGTAAGCAGCATTGGCGGAAAGCGAAGGAAACCAGCCGGCACGGCTTGCTTTGATGGCAAATTCGCTGTTGCGCAACTGGCTTTGCGTTTGCTCTATCTGCACGTTGCGTTCCAATGCTTTGGCAATCAACTCTTCGGATGTAAATGCTAGGGCAAAGGTCACGTTCGTATCCACGTTGAAATCGTTTTCCAAGGTCCGACCCATTATGAGATTGAGATTCCGTTTGGCGTTTTCCAATTGCTGCTGCGTGTTCAGTAGATTGATGCTATCGTTGTTCACATCCACTTCCGAGTTCAAAACGTCCAGTTGGGTTGATTGTCCGTAATCGTAGCTGTAGTTGGAACGTTTCAGACGCTGCTTAGAAATACTTAAGGTGTTTTTCAGAACCTCAACCGTTTCGGTGAGACGTGCAATTTCAAAGTATGCCGAAGAGAGCTGAAGTATGGTGTTCTCAATGATCTGCTTTGCCTGCAATTCGCTGAGGCTGTGCTGCTCTTTCAATTGCTTGTAATTGTACATACGGCCCAGTCCGTTGAAAATGGTGTAGTTGATTCCCAACGAGGCGTTGTAGCTGTAAGCATCGGTTGCCGAGTATTTGTTGGTGCCTTGCACGGTCTCATTCTGACCCGCATTATAGGTCACGTTTCCGGCACCAGATGCAGATGCGGTGGGAAGGTAGCCGCTGTTGTAAATGCTGGCATTGTTCTCAGCCGTTTCCACTGTTTTCTGCGCCACTTGAATGTCGTAGTTGTGTTCTAACGCCAGTTTCATGGCTTCATCTCTGCTGAGTACGTCTTGGGCTTGCGAGTTTGTGCTGAGAGTTACAAATAGCGTCATTGCGAGGAACGAAGCAATCCCACGGAGAATCCTATCGTAACCGAAACAGATTGCTTCGTTCCTCGCAATGACGTTGGACTTGGAGATTGCTTCAGTCGTCCCTCCTTCGCGATGACGTGCGTTGTTCAAAGTATTATCTAAATCCGTGTTCATCAGTTCAATTCGTGTCATTCGCTTTTTAGCAAATCGTTAATCCTAAGCATCCGTCATTGCGAGGAACGAAGCAATCTCTTGAACAATCCTGTCGTACCCGAAACAGATTGCTTCGTACCTCGCAATGACGCGTATAGTGATCGTCAATCGTTAATCGCAAGTCGTTTTTCGTTAATCCCTTTCTCATTCTTCCCCTCTCGCACTCGGTAATTCCTCCACCGCAGGTTCAACCTCTTCCTTGCTTGGTCTTCTACCTTCCCAAAGCCACTTCAGGTAAACTTTGGCGGTGTTGGCTACAGAGATCAACATCGGCAACATGATCAGGGTGAGAATGGTTGCAATGATGATTCCGTAGGCAATGGAAATGGCCATTGGAATGAGGAATTGCGCTTGCCTGCTCTTTTCCAAGATCAGGGGAGAAAGTCCGGCAACGGTTGTCACAGAAGTGAGGAAAATGGCACGGAAACGCGATTTTCCGGCATGGATCAAGGCTTCATCAAACGGATGACCTTCCTGCAAATAGCTATTGAACTTGCTGATGAGTACCAGTCCATCGTTGACGATAATACCGATAAGTGCAATGATTCCGAGGAAGGAAAGCACGTTGATCGGAAATCCGTGAACCCAATGTCCCCAAGCCACACCGATCAGTGCAAATGGAATCATCACGAGGAGCAACAGCGGCTGAACGTAAGAGCGGAAAGTAAAGGCGATGATGATGTAAATGAAGAACAAGATGAGTGGGAACACCTTTCCTGCCGATCCGGTAACTTTCGATGCTTCGCGATTCTGACCTTCATACAACGCAGAAACAGTTGGATATTTAGACCGAAGTTCGGGCATGATATTCTCCTGAATATCGGTCAATACATCCGATGCACTTTCCTTTGGGTTTTTAAGGTCAGCTTCTACTTTGATCTCGCGTTTTCCATCCAAGTGATTGATGCTGATCTCGCCACGTTCGATGGTGTATTCGGCAATTTCGCTCAGCGGAACGCGATCTCCTTTTGCCGAAACGATACGCATGTTGTCAAAATCCTTGATGGAAGAGCGGTTGTCACGCTCATATCGAACCCAAACAATGATCTCATCCTGTCCGCGCTGAAAGCGTTGAATTTGAAGTCCGTTAAAACCAGAACGTACTTGGCTGATGACATCATTCAGCGTGAAACCAAGCACATAAGCTTTGTCTTTCAATTTCACCTTGATCTCCTTGATACCAGCAGGATCGTTATCGCTGATATCGCGAAGCAGCGTGTTTTCCTTCAGCTTCTCTTTCAGTTCCAGTTTGGCGCCTTTCAGCTCTTCAATGTTGTAGCTGAGCAGCGAAACAGAAACGGGTTTTCCTCCGAAGTTCGAACCCGAATCGAAGATCAGGCTTTCGGCAGAAGGATGTTCGCCAGCCAATGCTGCAATCGATTCAGCAATATCACCAGCTGTAAAATCGCGCTCTTCGCCTGGTAGCAGATTGATCTTTAAAGATGCATTTGCTGTTCCCGGACCAATACGTTTGATCACATTCTCCACCACTTGCTTTCCACCAGATTGTTTGGCCGTGTATTCTTCATTCACTTCCCAAACGACTTCTTCGATCAAAGAGATGATGGAATCTGTCACTTCAGGATTGATTCCCTGCGGCATTTTCAGCGTCACATTTACCTGATCGGAAGCAATGACAGGGAAGAAGGTGGTTTTGATGATCCCACCACTGATGGCACCAATGGTGATCATGAACAGGGCGATCATGATGGAGAATCCGATAAGCTTGTAGCGCATGAAAAAATGCAACACAGGCGAATACAAACGGTCGCGCATGAATTCCATGGCCGTATTTCCCCATTTGTTGAACCAGTAGGTTTTTTGGGTTGGCGAAAGTGCTTTTGAATGTGCAACGTGAGCTGGCAGGATGATCAACGCCTCAAGCAACGAGAACGAAAGGGTGAGAATGACCACAATGGAAACCTCGCCAAAGAATTCTCCGATCCTTCCATCCAAAAAGAAGAAGGTTGAGAACGCTACAAGCGTAGTAAGGATGGCAGAAACGATGGCCGGCAACACTTCCATGGTTCCGTCAATGGCGGCCTGAATGCGGTCTTTTCCTTTTTCGTGATGATGGAAAATGTTCTCCGCTATTACAATTCCATCATCTACCAGAATACCGATAACGATGATCATTCCGAATAGCGAAAGCACATTGATCGTCACATCAAAATAGGAGGCAAACATGAACATACCCATGAACGAGATCGGAATTCCGAATGCCACCCAAGCTGCCAAACGAGGCCTCAAAAACAGCGACAGGAAGAATAATACGAGCAAAATTCCTTGAACACCGTTCGTCAGAAGCAGTTCTGTTCGTTGAATGATGAGTTCTGACCGGTCGCTTGTGATGCTGATCTGAACGTTATCGTGTGTCTCATTAAAATCCTTTGAAAACTCCGTGACTTTGGCTGCAGCCTGAATCAGGTCTTCGTTATTGGTAGTGCTAACTGTTAACGATACCGAAGATTCGCCATTGAAATAGGTCCTGTCTGGCGATTCTGACCAAGCATCGGCCACCACGGCCACATCTTTCAATCGCACAATACCTCCGGTCGGTTCTGTCTTCAGAATGATGTTGTCCATCTCATCCGAATAGTAAGCGCGATTATTGACACGTATCAAGTAGTCTTCTGCCACCGTTTTGATGGAACCACCCGTTACCAGAATATTGTTGTTGGCTACAGCTGCAGATACTTCTCTGAAGGTCAATCCGTAGGCACGGAGCTTTTCTTCATTCACAGAAACGGTGATCTCCTCACTCGGAAATCCTTTTAGATCAACCTGCGAAATACCATCAATGGCGCGAAGGTCATTTTCCACTTCTCGACCAATCGCTTTCAGCGTTTTCAAGGAAATGTTCTCACCACTGACTTCAAATTCGATGGAAACGTTGAGGTTTTCATTCTTGGCAACAACGGGCGGTTCCATCTCGGCAGGGAAGGAAGGAACCTTATCCACCGCGTTCTTCACGTCTGCCAAAAGCACATCTATATCGTAGCCTTTTTCAGATTCTATGGTAATTACCGCAGCGTTTTCTGATGAGGCTGAAGTGAACCTGTCCACACCAACCAAGCCGCGCAAGTTGTCCTCGATCTTCAGAACCACGCCTTCTTCCATTTCCTGTGGCGATGCGCCAGGATAAGCCACACTCACCGTAACGATCTTGGAATCTTGAAGCGGGAAGAAGCTCGATTTCAGTGTGAGCATACCAGCTGCACCAAGCACAACGAATGCCAGAATGGAAACGTTGACCGCAACCGGGTATTTAATAAAATGGGATATAATGGATTTCATGTTCAGTAGCTGATTTGAAGTTCAATTTTCAATGGTCTGAAGTGTGTCACATCAATTATTGAAAATGGAAACTTTCATTCCTGGAAAAGATCCTGGAGGCATTTTGGTCAATACTTGCTCGTTATCAGAAAGACCTCGCACAACCACGGTTCGTTCGTTAAAATAAACAGGGTCGATGGTCTTTTGCACCAGCATCGAATCGGCAACCACATACACTTGATTGTTGCTGAATAGCACACTTCTATCAATTTCGAAGGCATTCTCCGCTTCTGTGGCGGCAATGCTTGCTTCTAAGAACATGCCTTCTTCGAGGCCAGATCCAGCAACTTCAATATAAACGTTGATGGTCTGCGTGCCCGAATTCACCAATCCATTTATGCGGATGATGCGGCCATTCCAAGAACGGTGGTTGCTTCCAGTAGAATGCACGTCAACATTTTGACCGATCTTCAGAAGGTTGATCATGGAAGTGCTGACAGGCGTTTCCATTTCATAGACGGTCGGATCAATGAATGTTCCGAGTTTCTGTCCCGGGCGTATCAGTGTTCCGGGCGTAACCAACGCTTCCGTTAGAATGCCATCAAAAGGAGCCGATAGGTCATACTTGGCCAGCGTTAGCTCCATGTTTTTTAGGTTGTAGTAAGTGGTGTAGATATTTCTTCCTGTGATGAACTGCTTTTCCTTGTCAGACGCTGTTTCGGGCAGGCTAGGAAGCGATTTGTTCACATCCAGATCTGACAGGAACTTGTTCCAACGCTCAAACGATTCAGGGAAATCCAATCGGATGTCAGCCAATGCAGCGGTCACTAAATTTTGCAAGGTGCTTTTCTGAGCCATCAATCCAGCTCGGTACACATCCGACTCAATTGAAACAAGACGTGCTCCTTTCGAATAGCGTTCTCCAGCCTTGAAATTCCCAGCCGAAGAGGTCATAACTCCTTGAACCTCAGCATACAGTTCTACGCGGTTCTTTGCGGTTAACATTCCTGTGGCGCTCAGCTCTATCCCAACCGTTTCGTTCTTTACCTGCTGGGTGTAAACGGATGTTATCTGCTTCTCCTTCTTTTTCACAGGAGGCTTCTTGCTGTCTTCCAATGTTTTTTTGAGGAAGATACCCCCCGCCAAAATGGCGATACTCACTACTACAACGATGATCTTTCTTACCATTTTTCTATTTGTTGTTGCTGCAACTAAAATCTATATTTTCTTGAATTGTCTTCATTACACGTACGACCGCATCTTTGTCTTCTTGACTCACGTTTTTCTCCATCTCGGAGGCAATAGCCAACAACAGCGGAGCAGTTTCGTTCAGCACTTTCTCACCATTTTTTGTGAGATGTACCAAGTTGACCCTTTTATCATCGGCAGAGGTAATGCGCGCTACAAGGTTTTTATTCTCCATCCCGCTTAAAAGCCGCGTCAAACTGGTCTTGTCACGGTCAGTGAGAAATGCAAGGTCGTTCTGCGGAAGCGGCCCATCCTGATACAGAATCTTCATCAATACCACTTGCTGTCTGGACAGATGAACACCTTGCTCAGCCAATTTTGATTGGATGAACAGGTCGATGTGTTTCATGGTCTTTCCGATCCATGGAAGCATCAGATGTTCAAAGCCAGGAGGAACTCGGTTTTTCATTTCAGCGGCAAATGTAGCTGTAATAGTTGTATGTGCAACTAAATAGATGTTAAAACATTGATAAAGTTTTTAGGAGCATCTTTCTACAACACATCTTCAATACCTTCACGCCTCAGAAATGAGCTCAAAAGATCCCTATCAGGCCCTTCGGTTTCCTAAGTTTCGCATCTTCATGGTGCTCAGGTTTGGACTCGTGTTTGCTTGGGC
>JAIPBM010000053.1 GCA_021739695.1 Flavobacteriales bacterium
AAGAAATGGACAAGACCACTTAACGGATGGAACCTTACAATGTCACAGATGATGATCATATTTGAAAACCGATTGACACAACCCTGAAGGTTGGCCGCGGCCAACCTTCAGGGTTGACACAGTTCGTTGAACAGACCCCCACACCACAACTTCAGAACACACATGTAGTACAGTACGATTCAACATCAGAACAGGAGAGATCAACAGTACTACATACCGGTTCAACAGTAGAAGTGTTGAATCCAACAGTAGAACTGTTGAGATCAACAGCAGTACAGTTCAATCCAACAGCAGCACATTTCATTTCAATAGTTGAACTGTATAATTCGACTTTAGCAGTGTAGAATCCGACAGTAATACATTTCATTCCGACAGTTGAACTGTAGAATCCAACAGTAGCACATTTCATTTCTACAGTTGTACTGTTGATCCCTAAAGTTGAACATGACAGCACCGCTGTTCCGAAGGTTGAATCTATAGCAAGAGCATGTGCCTGTTCCGTTCTTCCGAAATGCTGTTGGCAGATAAAGTGCGTGCCAACAGTTTATGCGGATTAATAACAAGCAAAGCAAGGGATGAAGGGAGTGAACGGTTAACCCAACTTTAACTTCCACGGTAAATCAATAGTTGTAAATTCGGCAGTGTCAAGTTGCTGCATGAAACGACTTTTATTTGCTACCGTTCTCGTTGTTTTTTCCGTTGCGGCCAACGCACAGACCAGCGATTTCCCCATTGGAGCTCGTTCTGCCGGCATGGCCAATGCAAGTGTGGCACTGACAGATATTTGGGCCGTTCATCACAATCAGGCGGCACTTGTTGGACTTGAACAGGCCGGTGTGGCCGTTTATTACGAGAATCGATTCCTGCTTTCTGAAATGAACTTGCAGGGCGCAACGGCCGTATTGCCAACGCAACGTTTAGGTGTTTTTGGCCTCAGTTACTCTCGGTTCGGAAACAAACTTTATAACCAAAGTCGCTACGGTTTATCGTACGGGAAAAAGCTTTTCAAATTCCTTTCGGTTGGTTTACAGTTGAGTTACTTGAATACCACCATTGCTGAGAATTACGGTAGCCGCCACAGTTTTATTGCCGAAATAGGATTGCTCTCTCAGGTCACGTCAAGGCTCCGCATCGGATTTCATGCCTTCAATCTTACCAGAACCAAATTAGCTGATGCGTATGATGAGCGTGTGCCGATGAATTTCCGATTAGGCGCTCAATACGATTTCTCGCAAAAGGTGCGAATTGCTGTTGAAGCCGAAAAAGACCTCGAACTACCAGCCGTTTTCAAAATGGGCATCGAGTATTATCCTGCCAAGATCTTTGCCATCCGCGTGGGAATCGGAACACAGCCTTTCCATGCGGATTTCGGTCTTGGATTGAACATGAAAAACCTTCATTTCGATATTGCCGGCTCCATTCATCCGGTGCTTGGATTCTCGCCAAAAGCTTCGTTGGCCTACCGCTTCAATACGTTCAAGAAAAAGTGAGGTCTGCGGTATCATATGGTTTGATGACGATGCTCCTTCTTGGGAGCATTTTTGCCTCAGCACAGAACAGCGAAATTGATGTGGATGCCGATGAGGATCAGCTCATTCAGCGAAGAATTGAAACCATTGCAGAGCAACTTGGCGAAGGTGATGCCTCCATCGACTTCAACACCCTTTTGGATGATCTGATGTACTATGCAGAACATCAGGTAAACCTAAACAACGCCAAAGCCAGTGATCTGGAGCAATTGCCGATGTTGGATGATATTGCCATTGCCAACCTTTTGAGCCACATCAAGGACAATGGAAAGCTGCTCAACATTTACGAATTGCAAGCTGTGAATGGCTTCACGATACCGCTCATTCGCCAGATTGAACCATTCGTGAAAGTTTCTGACGACCCTGACGCAACTTCCTTCTCTTTCAAAGAAATGATGAAAGATGGATCACACGAATTGGTGCTGCGGTATCAACAGGTTCTGGAACCTCAGGTTGGTTATTCCGACATTTCGGACAGTGCATTGGCGGCAAGTCCTAACAGCAGATATCTCGGTTCATCGCAGAAATATTATGCGCGCTACCGATTCAAATACTCGAACAGGGTCAGTTGGGGATTGACGATGGAAAAAGATGCTGGTGAGGAGTTTTTCAAAGGCAGCATGAAACAAGGATTCGATTTCTACAGCGGACATCTTTTCATCAAGGATATAGGAGTTGTGAAATCAGCCGCATTAGGCGATTTTCAAGCTCAGTTCGGTCAAGGACTTGTGTTTTGGAGCGGCTTGGCCTTCGGTAAATCTTCGGATGGTATCAGTATCAAACGGAATGCGGTAGGACTAAAACCTTACACATCGGTGGATGAAAATCGGTTCTTGCGCGGAGGCGGAACCACCTTGCAATTCGGGAAATTTGAAGTGACTGCTTTCGGTTCATACAAATTGCTTGATGCCAACGTTTCGGCCACAACCGACACGCTGACCGAAGAAGAAGAAAATGTCAGTTCTGTTTTCAGTAGCGGATTTCACAGAACTCCTGGCGAACTACTCGACCGTCAATCGATAAGCGAAGCCATCTATGGTGGTAACGTGAGTTATAAAGGAAGGCGCCTATCCATTGGGGTTACGGCCGTTGGCTACCAATATTCTAACAGCATCAAACGCAGCGATGAGCTCTACAACATCTTTGAGTTTTCTGGCAAACAGAACAGCAATTATGGGCTTGATTACAGTTACATCTGGAAGAACTTTCACTTTTTCGGGGAATTCGCACTCAGTCAGAATCTGGGTTTTGCTACCATAAATGGTGTCTTTATGACCCTCGACCCAAGGATCACCATTACGGCAATGGTGCGCCATCTGCAACCGAAATACCAAGCCTTGTACGCCAATCCGGTGACGGAGAATTCGAGAAACAACAACGAGACCGGCTATTACCTCGGATTCAACGTCAATCCATTCCCCAATTGGTTCATAAAAGGGTTTTTCGATGTTTTCAGATTTCCGTGGCTCCGCTATCAGGTCAATGGTCCATCATTCGGATACCAGACCATCGGGCAACTTGTTTATCGCCCTTCAAAAACATTGGAGATCTATTTCCGATTCCGCCAGAAAAACAAACAGCTCAACGAGTCATCTGCCTACCGCGAAGGTCCTATTACGAGTATCGAAGATGAACTGAGAACAAATTATCGGGTCAATATCAGCTACAATCTGAGCAAATCCGTCAAACTTTCGAGCAGAATAGAATATGCGCGTTACAAACGCGGAAATCAAGATGTAGAGCAAGGATTCATGATCTACCAAGATGTCAATTACAGCCCAATGAGTTTCCCGCTGTCCTTCAGCGCACGCTTGGTCTATTTCGACACGGATGGTTACAATTCGCGCATTTATGCCTACGAAAATGATGTGCTCTACGCCTACTCGTTCCCTTCTTATTACTACCGAGGAATGAAAGCATACCTCGTGCTTCGCTACAACATTTACAAGAACATTGATGCGTGGGTGCGGGTTTCCAACATATTCTATAGTAATCGGGATTTTGTTGGTTCTGGATTGGAGCAAACCTATGGCAAGCACCGAACCGACCTGAAGGTGCAATTACGTTTCACGTTTTAGTTCCGACCAATTGAACTTCAATAACTGTTGCCCGAAGCTTAACTTCGCGGCTCGAAAAAATCATAGGCATGCAGTATCATCCAGAGAAGATTGAGAAGAAGTGGCAACAGTATTGGGCCGAGAAGAAAACTTTCCGTGCTCACCTCCCCCAAGGGGAGGGTCAGGGAGGGGTAAAACCGCCCTTCTACGTATTGGATATGTTCCCATATCCTTCGGGAGCAGGATTGCATGTCGGTCATCCGCTAGGGTATATTGCCTCCGACATTTATGCCCGATACAAACGCTTAAAAGGCTTCAACGTGCTGCATCCGATGGGATATGATTCGTTCGGATTGCCGGCTGAGCAATATGCCATTCAAACAGGGACGCATCCTGCTATCACCACGGTTGCCAACATCAATACCTTCCGTAGGCAGATGGACAACATCGGTTTCAGTTTCGATTGGGACAGAGAGGTGCGAACTTCTGATCCATCCTACTACAAATGGACACAATGGATCTTCCTGCAATTGTTTGATGCGTGGTACGATAACGCTGCCGATAAGGCCCGTCCGATTGCTGGTCTGATTGAGGAATTCAAGAAGAACGGTAACTCAGAGGTGAACGCGCATTGCGATGAAACGCCTTTGTTTTCTGCGGATGAATGGAACCGTTGGGATGAAGCAAAACAGCAGATCACTCTTCTCAACTACCGCATAGCTTATCTGAGTGAAGCATACGTCAATTGGTGTCCGCAATTGGGAACCGTTCTCGCCAATGATGAAGTGAAAGATGGCGTTTCTGAGCGTGGCGGTTATCCCGTGGAGCGCAAGCTGATGAAGCAATGGAGTATGCGCATCACGGCATATTCTCAGCGTCTGATTGATGGACTGCAAGACATTGACTGGAGCGAAAGCCTTAAGGAACAGCAGCGCAATTGGATAGGGAGAAGTGAGGGAGCTTCAATACAGTTCAAGGTTCAAGGTTCAGAGTTCAAGGTGGAAGTATTTACAACCCGCCCCGATACCATTTTCGGAGTGTCATTCATGACGCTTGCGCCAGAGCACGAACTGGTTTCTCAGATTACAACTCCTGAGCAAAAAGCAGAAATTGAAGCCTACATCGCGAAAGCCAAAGCGCGTTCGGACAGAGAACGAATGGCCGATGTGAAGACCATTTCGGGTGCGTTCACTGGCGCTTATGCCGAACATCCTTTCACGGGAAATCCAATCCCCATTTGGATAGGCGATTACGTATTGGCCGGTTACGGAACAGGTGCCGTGATGGCCGTTCCGAGTGGTGACCAGCGCGATTGGAGTTTCGCCAAGCATTTCGGTATCCCCATTCCGGCAGTGATTGAGGGAAGTAACTTGGAAGAAGAAGCCAACGAAAGCAAAGATGGCATTCTGATGAACTCCGATTTCCTGAACGGAATGAAGGTGAAAGATGCCATTAAAGCGTCTATCGCGAAGCTGGAAGAAATGGGCATTGGCAAAGGAAAGATCAATTACCGACAGCGAGATGCGGTCTTCGGCCGTCAGCGTTATTGGGGCGAACCGATTCCTATTTATTACAAGGACGGCATCCCGTATCCTGTGAAGGAAGAGCATTTGCCGCTTACTCTGCCAGAAATTGACGAATATCTGCCTACCGAGACAGGAGAACCACCTTTGGCACGCGCTAAGGGTTGGGGTTACGACCCAGAACGCGGAGCTATTCACGATTCCCTTCCCTCTGGGGAGGGTCAGGGTGGGGTTGTTTACCCGATTGAACTAAGCACCATGCCAGGTTGGGCGGGAAGTAGCTGGTACTATCTGCGCTACATGGACCCGAAAAATGACCAAGAATTCTGCAGTAAGGAAGCCATTGAATATTGGGGAAATGTGAATTACTACGCTGGTGGGGCGGAGCACGCCACAGGCCATTTGCTCTATGTGCGCTTCTGGACCAAATTCCTGAAAGACCTTGGTTACCTACCTTTTGATGAACCTGCCAAGAAGTTGGTGAATCAGGGGATGATTCAGGGGGTTTCCGAAATCGTTTGGGTTGATAAAGAAGTCACCACAAACGCTTCTATAATGGAAGAAAAGAAGGTAAGCAACTTTCAATTCATATCATCTCTAAAAACGGATGTTTCTCTGAGTCAATCCGTAAAACGGGTGATGAGCGCTGATACATACCAAGAAATCTGTGAGAGCTACAAAAAAGATAATGATTGGGCAGGTCTAAAGAGATTTCAAGACCGTTTTATTACCAGAAATTTCCCTATTCAATTTGTTGAAAATGGAAAAATCAATTTTGAGAAACTGGCGAACTCAGATTACAAAAAGGACTATTTGGGATGTTTGTTTGATTCGGATAATTCATCAATTATCATCACTTCTGAAGGAGCTGTGGAACCGATAAGCAGAAATATGCCAAGTGCATCGGAAGCCGTATTCAAAACCTTTCAGGAGGTCGAAAAAATGTCCAAATCCAAGTGGAATGTCGTCAATCCAGATGAAGTGATCGACCGCTACGGAGCCGACACCCTTCGCCTTTACGAAATGTTCTTGGGGCCATTGGAAGATGCCAAGCCATGGAATACCAACGGTATTGAAGGCGTTTCGCGTTTCCTAAAGAAGTTCTGGAACATGTTCCATGACGGAGACAGCTTCGTTGTTTCGGAAGAAGAACCAACCAAAAAGGAACTGAAAGCGCTTCATGCTACCATCAAAAAGGTGCAGGAAGACATTGAGCGTTTATCATTCAACACCTGCGTGAGCCAATTCATGATCTGCGTGAATGAACTGAATGACCTCAAGTGCAACAAGCGCGCAATCTTGGAGCCATTTACTATCGTGATTTCTACCTACGCACCGCACATGGCGGAGGAGATCTGGTCGCTACTCGGTCACAACGAAAGCATCACGTTTGCTGAATATCCAGCCTTTAACGAAAGCTACTTAGTAGAAGACAACATCTCCTACCCTATCAGCTTCAACGGAAAAACGCGCCTCAACCTCGAACTTCCTGCAACTATGGGCAAGGATGAAGTGGAGCAGTACGTGCTTGCCAATGCAGAAGTGATTGAACGCTTGGAAGGCGGCACACCCAAAAAGGTCATCGTGGTGCCTGGAAGGATTGTGAATATTGTGGTTTGAACATGAAATTATCGACCTTTATGTCATGAAACTCTCTGATTACATAGAGATTGACCCAACCAAGCGCTTCGGAAAACCTATTCTGAAAGGTACGCGCATTACTGTAGGCGATGTGCTTAATTGGCTCGGAAACGGTATGAGTAAGGAAGACATCATTGGTGATTTTCCTGAACTGAATGAAAAGCAGATACAGGCCTGTCTGCTATTCGCGGCATCCCGCGAAAATCAGCTAGGGATTGCCTCGTGAAACTTCTGTTTGACCAGAACATTTCGTTTCGGCTGGTGTCGAAGATCAAAGATGTTTTTCCGAACGTTGAGCAGGTTCGAAAACTCGGGTTGGAAGACTCCTCTGATGAAGAAATATGGCGGTTCTCCAAAGAAAACGGCTATACCATTATCACTTTTGATAGCGATTTCTACGACCTATCCGTGGTTTGGGGTCTGCCCCCAAAGATTGTTTGGATCAGAACTGGAAACCTAGTGCTTACGGAAATTGAAAGGTTGCTCAGAACCCATGCCGAAAACATTGAACGATTCGTTGGGCAATCGGAATTAGCGTGTCTCGAAATTATCGGCAAACCCAATAGTTGAATGAATTACTACTCCCAAGAAACCGAGCGCTTCAACCTCGAACTTCCTGCAACGATGGGCAAGGATGAAGTGGAGCAGTACGTGCTAGCCAACGAAGACGTGATCGAACGCTTGGAAGGTGCCGCACCCAAAAAGGTGATTGTGGTGCCTGGAAGGATTGTGAATATTGTGGTTTGAGTTAAATCTCTCAAGAATGTACTGGGCTGGAATGTGTTCGGCAAACCGATGTGCAAGCTCAACTTAAGCTAATGAGGTACTGAACTAAGCTAACGAGGTACTGAACTAAGCTAATGAGGTACTGAACTAAACTAATGAGGTACTGAACTAAGCTAATGAGGTACTGAACTAAGCTAACGAGGTACTGAACTAAGCTAATGAGGTACTGAACTAAACTAATGAGGTACTGAACTAAGCTAACGAGGTACTGAACTAAGCTAATGAGGTACTGAACTAAGCTAATGAGGTACTAAGTTAAGCTAACGAGGTACTGAACTAAGCTAATGAGGTACTAAGCTAAGCTAATGTTAATCTCAACTTAATGTTATCTGGGGTCTGTTCAACGAACTGTGTCAACCCTGAAGGTTGGCCGCGGCCAACCTTCAGGGTTGTGTCAATCGGTTTTCAAATATGATCATCATCTGTGACATTGTAAGGTTCCATCCGTTAAGTGGTCTTGTCCAGTTCTTT